>JAPUIH010000043.1 GCA_027297205.1 SAR324 cluster bacterium
CCAGTTCCGCCAGCACGAAAATAATAGCTCCGGTCTTGGCGGCGATTTCCGAGGAATTGCCCTGATCGTCACCATGACCCGAGGTGGGCAGAATCAAATCGACCCCGGTTCTCTTGTAATCATCAATGCTGATTGAGGCATCCTTGTTTCCCTTGATCCAGGGATTAATTAGGATCACTTTTCCTGTTGTGGAGACAAATCGAAAATGCTGGTTGCCGTAAAATGTCATTTTCACTTCCGCGGCGGAAACATTGCCGGTAATCAAGACCGTCAAGGCCAATACAGATATTAAGATGAAAAATATTCGCTGAATCGCTTTTATCGCCATGGTTTTTTCCTCTTGCCTTGTTGGAGGGTTTTTAATGAATTAATGTCAATTTCGCGAGGATTGAGTCAAATGACATTTCCCCAGCTGGAGCCGCCAGAAGCCCTCAGGCGAATTCCGATCGAAAAATGCCACAATTCCTGCAGATAATTTATAAGGCGACATTTTCCAGATGGAACTTTCAATGACAAATCGGCAACCCCCAAGCGCTTGATACCACAATTCGGATATTCGAATTCAGTTTTCCCGGCCTCTACTTGGTTCGTGAATGACGCATTGGGCTGTTTAATTGTAAATCGGGATATCCTGAAACTGTGGTGCAACTACGCCGTCCCGGCAACCGCCTATGGCCAGTCCCCTGCTCGTAATCGGCAACAAACGCTATTCAAGCTGGTCCCTGCGGGCCTGGATTGCCCTCAAATCCTTGGGGCTGGAGTTCCGCGAGCACCGAATTGCGCTCTATCTTCCTGATAGCGAGGGAGAAATTTTGCGATTTTCTCCCTCGGGGCGGGTGCCCGTACTGATCGATGGGGAGTTGACCGTACATGATTCGATGGCCATCATGGAGTATGCGAACGAGCGGTATGGGGCGGGCAAGCTGTTGCCTGAATCTGTGGAGGTGCGCGCCCGTGTGCGCGCCGTTTGCGCGGAAATGCACGCAGGATTTCCCAAATTGCGAGAGCGTCTACCCATGAACCTGGGGCGGAAGCCGGCACGGCTCGCCACGGGAGTGGATACCGCGCAGGAGATCGGGCGGGTGCTCGATATGTGGGAGCGGCTGCGGGAAGAGCACCAGGCGCTGGGCCCGCATCTGTTTGGGGCCAGCAGCATGGCGGATTGTATGTACCTGCCCGTGGTAACCCGGTTCCGGCACTATGGGGTGGAACTGGGCAACCATCCCCACGCGGCGGCGTATGTGGAGCACATGTACGCGTTGCCGGATTTTCAGCAGTGGCGGCGGGACGCGGCGGCGGAGCAGGAAGTAATCCCCGGCATGCCCTGAAGGGTGTTGCCCTGAAACGGTGAGGCCATTGGCGGAGCGACCGCATCAACAGCAAAGCAAGGGGGCAGCGCCGATTGTTGTGGCGCTGGACGGCATGGGCGAAGCCCAGGCCATGGCCCTTGCCAGGATGTTGCGGGGACGGGTCTGGGGCCATAAAGTCAACGATCTGCTGCTGCGTGCGGGAAGGGAGGTGATTCCCCGCCTCAAGGCTTATGGCAAGGTGTTCTGCGATGCCAAACTTCACGATATCCCCCACACAGTGGCCCACCAGGTGCGGGTGCTGGAGGAGGCGGGGGCGGACCTGATCACCCTGCACTGCTCCGGGGGAGCGGAGATGCTGCGGGCCGCCGTGGAAGCCAGACGGGGTGACGCGCGCCTGCTCGGAGTGACCGTGCTTACGGCGCTTTCCGAAGAATCCGCCCAGGCTGTCTATGGACGGAGCAGCGGGGAACAGGTGCGGCGCCTCAGTATACTGGCCTTGCAATGTGGGCTGGACGGCATCGTATGTTCTCCCGCCGATTTGGAAATTGCCGCCGATGTGGACCCGCAGCGGCGGTTGCTGCGGGTTACGCCCGGTGTGCGGCCCAGGTGGTACGGGGAGCCGGACGATCAGCAGCGCGTGCTTGCACCTGCCGATGCCATCCGGGCAGGCGCGGATCTGCTGGTGGTGGGACGCCCCATCACCAATGCCGAAGACCAGGAAAAAGCCTGCGACCTGCTTGTGGAGGAACTGTCCGCATAGCGGGATCACTGTGAAATATTCTTAGTGCCGGCAGGTTCCGCAAGGACCCTGCGGCCGGGGCGTTCCAGAACAATCTGCTGCGGGGCGATGGGATGAGCGAAGCGGTACTGAGGGTGGAAGGGCTCACCAAACGCTATGGCAGGTTCACGGCCCTGCGCGATCTCTCTTTCAGCGTCGCAAAGGGAGAAGTGGTGGGACTGTTGGGGCAGAACGGCGCGGGAAAATCCACCACCATTAAAATAATCTGCAATTTGGTGCGGCCCACCGCCGGGGAGGTCTATTTGGAGGGCCAGCCCGTCACCGGGCAGCGCTCCGGGGAGCACCGCCGTAAGATGGGTGTGATCGTGGAGGCCCCCCGCTTTTATCCTCTGCTGAGCGGACGGGCCAACCTGGAGTTGTTGGCACGGATTTACGGTGCCGGGGACGGCAGGGCCGCGGCGCTGCTGGAGCAGGTGGGGCTGAGCGAACGGCAGGAAGAGCGCTTTGGGCGGTATTCCATGGGCATGAAGCAGCGATTGGGACTGGCCGCGGTGCTGCTCAACGAACCAAGCCTGGTGGTGCTGGACGAGCCCACCACCGGGCTCGATCCCGTGGCCCAGCTACAAATTCACGATCTGATCCTGAAACTGACCCGCGAGCACCAGGTGAGCGCCCTGATGTGCTCGCATATCCTCTCCGAAGTGGAAACACTCTGCCATCGTGCCCTGGTGCTGCACAGGGGCGAGTTGTTGCTGGAACAGTCCCTGCGCGAAAAGGACGGGATCGCCGAGGTGGCGAAGGTGTTCAAGGGCATTGCGGACGAGTTGCAGAAGCAGGGGGATCTGCAATGATCCGGGAATTGACACGGCAGGAATTCCGAAAGCTCTCCGCGCAGCGCTATCCTTATCTGCTGCTGGCCATGGTGTTGATCGCCCAGATCGCGCACATGCTGGCCGCGGCGCTGGCCGCGCCAGAGACCACCCTGGACGTGCTGACTGGCCCCCAACTTTGGGCCAAGGGTGCGGGAACGGGGCTGCGTTTCGGCGTGTATGGGCTGCTGGTGGTAGGCGCAATGGGATTTTCCCAGGAATTCGCCCAGGGGACGGTAAAGACTATTCTGGTGCTGCCCCTGCGGCGCTGGGAATGGGTGGCGGCGAAGCTCGTATTTCTGGTGCTGCTGGCTCTGGGATTGCTGCTGGCCGTGGTGATGGTGGGCGTGCTGATTGTGGCCTTAACGCTGGGCTGGGGCGATGTGGTGCGGGAGGAAGTGGTGCTATACGGGAGAGGCGAAGTATGGCTGCAGGTGCTGGCGGCCACGGCCTTGACCGCGGTGTTCCTCCTGCCTGTTTGCGCATTCGCCCAACTGATTGGGCTGTACTTCTCTTCCTCCGGCGCCGCGGTGGGCTCGGCGTTGCTGCTTGGAATATCGCTGGAAGCGGCGGGGGCATTGGGGGGATTCGGCAAATACATCTTCATGTATCACTTGCACCGCCCCATCGGGATTGTGGAAAAGCTGGGCCGGGGTCTTCCGTTCAGATGGGACGCGCTATTGTACTGGGGATTGGGCGCCTGCCTGCTGAGTTTTGCGATATTCTGCGTGTGGCAGGTGCTGCGCATGGAGCGCATGGATATTGCGGGTTAGTGCAGGAACAAATGACATACTGACGCTGTTCTGTTGACCGGAATTTTCTTTCATGGCAGGGTTTCTGGAACTGTCCTCCACCTTATTGGGCATCGCCCCGCACCGTGGTGCAAATTCAGCATGCAGGATCTCAAGGGTAAAATAGCGTTGGTGACGGGAATCGCCAACAAACGCTCCATCGCCTATGCCATTGCCCAGGATTTCGCCCGCTATGGCGTGCGGTTAGTGATCGCCTATCAGCCATTTGGCAAAGACTCGGAAGAACAAAAAATCAAAAAGCTCACCGCGGATTTCAGGCCGGAACTGCTGATTCCGCTGGATGCGGCCAGTCCAAAGTCGATCTTGGCCACGATCGGCCAAATTAAAAAGAAATTCGGCCGGATGCACGTGCTGGTCCATTCCATTGCCGGGGCAAAGCGGGAAGAGTTGGCCGGGCGCTTCGTGGATACTTCCCTTGAAGGATACCTGCTAGCGCAGCAAATAAGCGCCTACAGCCTGATCGAACTGACCCGTGCCGCGCGGCCCCTCATGCTGGAAGAGGGCGGCTCGGTGATGACCCTGTCCTACATTGGCAGTATGCGGGTGACGACAAACTACAATGTGATGGGCAGCGCAAAGGCGGCGCTGGAAGCCAATGTACGCTATCTGGCGCACGATATGGGGGAGGAAAACATCCGCGTCAACGCCATCTCTCCGGGCCCCGTGCGCACCCTTTCCGCCTCTGGCATCAAGGATTTTTTGTTTTTGCTGCACCAGTCGCGGGAGCTTTCCGCTCTCAAGCGCAACGTGACCACCGATGAAATTGCCCATACCGCAAGTTTTCTGGCAAGCTCGCTATCCTCCGGAATCACCGGCCAGGTCATATTCGTGGACGGGGGCTACAACAATTATGGATAGCGGGCCGGAGGGTCCCGGGCGGGGAGCATGATCGACTCATTTTCCGTTGTAACCTGGAACGTCAATTCCCTGCGCGCGCGCATGGAGCATGTGCTGCGCTGGATGGGCGACCATCGGCCCCATGTGCTCTGTTTGCAGGAAACCAAGGTATCCGACGAGCAGTTTCCCGCCGAACCCCTACAGGAGTTGGGGTACGAGGTCGCATACTACGGGCAAAAATCCTATAACGGCGTGGCAATCGCCTCCCTGTCGCCCATTGAAGACGTATTGATGGGATTCCAGGGGGATGGCGGCGAGGAACAAAAGCGTCTCATCGCCGCCACCATCCGGGGAGTGCGGGTGGTTAATTCCTACGTGCCCCAAGGCAGCTCGCTGGACTCTCCCAAGTTCCCCTACAAGCTGGAATTTCTCGCTCAGTTGGCGGAGTACTTCCAGTCCCGGCACGACCCCCGGGAACCCCTGGTTTGGGTGGGGGATATCAACGTTGCGCCTGCGCCGGCGGATGTTTTTGACGCACAGGAGATGGACGGCCAGGTCTGTTACCACCCCGCGGAGCGGGAGGCTCTGGAGAAAATTCGCGCGTGGGGCTTTGACGACCAATTCCGAAAATTCGAGCAAGGGGATGGGCATTTCAGCTGGTGGGATTACCGGGCCGCGGCCTTCCGGCGCAATCGGGGCTTGCGCATCGACCTGGTTTGGGCAACCGCGCCTTTGTCCGAGCGCGCCGTATCCTGCTGGATGGACCGCGAGGAACGCAGCCGCGAACGGGCTTCCGATCATATTCCCGTGATGGCGGATTACGATTGGCCGATGGACTGATTATTGCTTTCATAGCCTTGGTTTATAACCGGATTGGTGGTAAATTCCGGTAGATATGACAGAATATTATGATTGACGCGTTTCCGCGAATTGGCATGGCAATAGGGTTTGCAAATATGCCGGGCGTTCGGTTGAACGATGCGGAAAAGTCATGAACCAGGGGCCTCCGGCATAAGGATTTCCGCCGGATTGTAATTACGGAGATGGAGCATGAGTTCGGTACTTTCACAGAACGAAGTGGATGCACTCCTAAAGGGGATTTCCGGCGGTGAGTTCGAGGTTGATGACGAAGCGGCCGAAGATTTTGGCGAAGACGAGATTATCCCCTTCGATCTGACGAGCCAGGACCGCATTATCCGGGGCCGCATGCCTACCCTGGAGATCATTCACGATCGCTTTGTGCGGATGTTTCGCCTCACGCTCTCTTCAGCACTGCGCAAAGTAGTGGACATCAGCGTGCGCTCCACGGAACTGATCAAGTTCGGCGAATTCTTGAAAACGCTTCCCGTACCGTCCTCGCTCAACCTGTTCCGGATGAGTCCGTTGCGCGGCAATGCGATCATGGTGCTGGAGACGCGGCTGGTCTTTACCCTGATTGACCTGTTCTTTGGCGGCACGGGAGAGTTGGAGGTCAAGGCGGAGGGCCGGGATTTCTCCGCCATTGAGCAACGCATGATTAAAAGGGTGGTCATCAGCGCCCTTGAGGACCTGCAAGGTTCCTGGCGGCCGGTATTTCCGGTGCAAATCACCTATTCGCGCTCGGAAGTCAATCCCCAGTTTGTGGCCATTGTACCCCATTCGGAGGTGGTGGTTGTCGTTACATTCGACGTGGAAATGGGCCGGGCTCCCATGTCCGTGACCCTATGCATTCCCTACTCCACGATTGAGCCGATCCGGGCGCGCCTCAACGCGGGCTTCCAGAGCGATCAGAACGAGGTAGACACCACCTGGCTGAACCGGTTCCGCACCAACCTCAATTCCGCCAAGGTAGAGGTCGTCGCCGAGCTGGGACGCTCGGAACTTTCGGTGCGCAAATTCCTTGATCTTAGGGTGGGCGACATCGTCAATCTCGATCAGGAGGTGGACAAATCGCTCAGCGTAACCGTGGAAGGTATTGTCAAGTTCAAGGGGTACCAGGGTTCGTACAAGGGTCATCAAGCGCTAAAAATCAGCGAACTGATCTTTAAGCCGCCGGTGGTGGATGAAATTCTGCTCCTGTGAGGGGCGCTCGTCCTGGAATTCCCCGCAGTCAACGGCGAATCATTTGGATTCCTGTTTTTTCCATTATTATATGCACCGCGAGGTAAAGTTGCATCGCGCGGGCAGGATTTGTTCTCTCCCTGGCATAGGGGCAGGGGAGGCGGCGCCCGCCGCCCCCGCAATACCGCCCGCCATGGGAGGCGCGCCTTCTGGAGGATCGTGAATGGCAAGCTGGATTCGATTCCGATTTGAAAACGGGGATTCCACCCTGGTCAATGCGGACGAGTCTTATTTCGTGTTCAAATCGGAAGAGCGGCAGATTGAAGTCTATTCCGTGCGGGCCCTTCCCGGCCGGGAGGTCCTGAGCACGCCAATTTGCGTGTATACCTGTGATTATCCGGACCAGGTCTCAGCGGCGGAGGAATTAATCTTCGAGGCGCTGGGCAAGGGCCAGCACCTGACCCTTTCCTTGGAATACCTCGACGAGCAGGCAGAGTACTTCAATCATGTGACCGGTGTGCGTATGGTGTTGCAGTTGCTGCACCAGGGGACCCTGCGCATTCCCATGGAAGACGGGCTCACAGACGGCGAGATGTTCGACCGCGAGGACTCCCAGCAGCATTCCGAAATTAGCCAGTTCGAAGAAATGCTTCACACCTATCTGGATGTGCCGGATGATACCCTGCGCCGCGCCATAGGGGAGCAATCCAAGGATGTGCCTTTTGGGCTCTCCCGCGATCATGATGAATGCCCCGACCACGGCTACCATCAATATTGGATCGTGGAAACCCGCCCGGACCGCAGCTACAACTTTCGTCACAAGTATGACGACCTGGTAAAGACCCTCATCGAACGCGAGGGGTTGGGCTGGCAGGATCAATCGAGTTCCTGAGCGGCGCCCGCCGGCGCGCTCTTGCATGTCCGTTCCAAATCCGATGCAGCTCCGCCGACCCCGCATGGGCGCCTGCGCGGCTTGGTGCCTTTGCAGCCGGAGCCGGTTTGACCGGGTGCTGGCGAGGTGTTAAGGCAGGTTCATCTACGGGGCGTCCGTGTTATGGCGCCCACCATGGGAAACCGAATCCTTTCTCCAACAACGAATGCATCCGGATGAGCACGATGATTTATGAAGTAAGAACCTACGATCTAAAGCCGCGTGCCCTGCCCGAAGTGGAAAAGCGCTTCGAGGAGGTGCTTTCCCACCGGCTGAAGTACTCTCCCTTGGCCGCGTTCTTTCATACGGAAATCGGGCCGCTTAACCAGATCATCCAAATCTGGCCCTACGAAAACATGGGAGAGCGGGAACGGATTCGCGGCGAGGCCGCCCAGGACCCCAACTGGCCGCCCAAGACCGCGGAATTTATTGTGAATATGGAATCGGAAATCTTCATTCCCTACAGCTTTTCCCCAGAGATCAAGCCGGGCAAGCTGGGACCGGTGTTCGAATGGCGCAGTTACATGGTGCAGCCCGGCGCCATTCCCGGCGTAGCGGACCGCTGGGGCCCGGCCATTGAGGCGCGCACAAAGCTCTCCCCGCTGGTGGTATGCATGCACACCGAAGCAGGCAAACTGAACAAGTATGTGCACATCTGGGGCTATGAAAGCCTGAGCCACCGGGCGGAAGTGCGCAAGGAGGCCGTGGCCACCGGCGTATGGCCGCCTCCTGGGGGCGGGGACACTTTAATTTCCCAGGAAAACAAAATCGTGATTCCGGCCAGCTTTTCACCGCTGCAGTAGAGTCCCTGCGGATAACCGGCGGACGCGGGGATTCAGGTTGCCTGGCTGCGCATTAGCCAGGATTCCACCACGGCCTTGTAGGCGGAGAGCTTGCGGAATTCCTCCGGGGTTCCGCCATGATCCGGATGGGTATTCTTGGAAAGCCGCCGGAAGGCACGCGCCAGGCTTTTCAGGGAGACGGCTTCAGGATCGAGGTTCATGTACGCCAGGGCGGCCTGTAAATTGTCGTCGCTCTTGCGGCGCGCGGTGCGGTAGGACTCGTAATGAAACCTGCGCGTGGTCTTTTCCTTTCGTTTGTCCTGCCAGCCGCGCACGCAGCGCTCCAACGCCTCCCCGAATATTTCCAGGGCGGGGTGAAACTGCTTGCGGAAGGCTTGCTCCCAGTTGTAGTTGAATTGGTGCACCGAAAAATCGACGATGTTCACGGTGCGCTTCAGGTACTGAAAAAGCTGCTCGGCGCGCAGATGGCTGTAGCTGGCCAGCGGCTTCCAGAAATGATCCCGCTGACAAATCTCCTGCCATAGGGAGCGCTTGGCGTTCTCCATACCCAGATCGTAGGGCAGTTTCATGAAGCTCGCGCCCCAGCGCTCTTCACCTAATCCCTGCTCCAATTGCGCGATATGGAACTCGACGGGGTCGGTCAGCACCTTGAATAATCGGTGGTACTCCTGCTTGGAAAAAAACCAAGGGCTGCCCACCAGCTTCCAGTCGGTGCATTCGTAATATCGGCAGAACAAATCCAGCAGGGATTCATCCTCGAAGAAACCCTGCGCCATCCTGTCCGCCGCATAACGTTCCACCGCGGTGGTGGCGTCCTTGTAATACCAGTCCCGCGCTTCCCGTAACTGATGCTCGGGGAATCCCACGGTGACCAGATGTTCGAATTGCCTGGGGTTTTTGCCCAAGTGCTCCAGGCGCGATAGAACCGCGACATCTCCGAAGACCCGGGAAAATCTCCCCTCGTTCCATCTGGGCCTGCTTGCCATTGCAATCCTGGAGACCGTTTCCTTATTCCCCTCCCGGGGGCTTTGTCCATTGGCCGGAGCGGGAAATCCGCCGCTGGCGTGGAATCGGGATCTGCGCCGTCTCCGGACGAGACGGAGCGCATGCGCCAATGATAGCGAATTTAATTACGGCGATTTTAGCAAAAAGTTAACCGCCTCCCGGATTCCTGGCCGTTCTGTCTTGACGGAATGATATCGACCGCGTAACCGAAAATAAAGGGTTGTAATGGGAGCTTGTCAAACTTTTTGCCAGGGGTGCTACGATTGTATTATGTGTTCTCCGTCTGATGTATTATGTGTTCTCCGTCTGATTCATGAACTAGGAGTGAGCAAATGACCTATACCGTCACAGCGTATTGTGAGGACTGCAAATACACGGACTGCGTGGAAGTGTGTCCCGTGGAGGCCTTTCACGAGGGGCCGACTATGCTCTACATCAACCCGGAAACCTGTATCGACTGCGATGTCTGCGTAGCTCAATGCCCCGTGGAAGCCATATTCCCCGAAGACCAGGTTCCCGAGCGGTGGGCGGAATATACCCAGATCAATGCGGACGAATACGATAAATATCCCACCATATCCGCCACCAAGGATCCTCTGCCCGGGGCCCGCACATTGGAGGAAATCAAGGCGGCTGAAGAATAATTATTCCCCCGCGGCTGCCAGGGGCTGCCGCGGTTGGAGATGCGATTCGATGGCGGTGCCGGGCCGGATAACCTGCTGGAGCCGAGCCGCGCGGGCCGAGGTGTCCGCGGCCGCGTAATACCGGCGGCGAATGTTCGCGCGCAATGGCGCTGTTTGGATCAAGAAGAGGACACCCATGAATTACCAGTACGTCACCGTGGAGAAAGAGGATCACCTCACCCTCATTACGCTGAACCGACCGGAGGTCATGAATGCCCTGCACCCTCCGGCGCATGTGGAACTGGGCGGCATCTTTGACGAGTTCGACGCGGACGATTCGGCCTGGGTGGCCATTGTTACTGGAGCCGGTGAGCGTGCCTTCAGCGCAGGCAACGACCTCAAGGTCACGGCCTCCGGCGAGACCTTTACCGATCTGAAATGGAAGGGCGGGTTCGCGGGAATCACCACGCGTTATGATCTCACCAAGCCGGTGATCGCCGCGGTGAATGGCGTGGCAATGGGCGGCGGGTTCGAGATCGCCCTGGCCTGCGACATCATCCTCGCATCGGACAATGCCCTGTTCGCCCTGCCCGAGCCACGCGTGGGCCTGGTGGCGGGGGCGGGCGGCATGCACCGCCTGCCACGCATGGTGCCTTTTAAGTACGCCATGGGGATGATGCTTACCGGGAAGCGCATCGACGCCAAGGAAGCTTACCGGGTGGGGCTGGTCAGCGAGGTCGTGCCCCAGGACAAACTGATGGAGACGGCGCGCCGCTGGGCAGGAGAAATTCTGGAATGCGCACCCATATCCGTGCGGCTCAGCAAGCAGGCGGCCATGGCCAACTATCATATGTCCGTGGAGGAGGCCATGCAAAACCCGCCATCCTTGTTTGAGACTTTTTTCCATTCAGAGGACCGCATCGAAGGGCCGGTGGCTTTCGCCGAGAAACGCAAACCCAACTGGAAGGGCCGTTAATCCGGCCGCCCCCTCCCCGCCTCGCACAATGAGGCCTTGCGCGCCAGTCATCAGGAGCCGCAATGAAGTATGAGGATATACTGTACGAGGTCGAAAACCGGATCGCGACGCTGACCTTTAACCTGCCCGAGTCCCGCAACCCAATAAGCGGCGAGCGCATCATCGCCGAGATCGAGGATGTCTGCCGGGAGGTGCGCTTCAGTGACGACGTTTCGGTGCTGATCGTCACCGGTGCGGGCAAAGCCTTTTCCGCCGGGGGCAACATAAAGAACATGCGCGAGCGCAACCAGGGCTCCGGCGGCGGGCCTCTGCATATTCAGGAAACCTACCGGCGTGGCATTCAACGCATTCCTCTCGCCATGGACAGCGTGGATGTGCCCATCATCGGCGCCATCAACGGCGCGGCCATCGGCGCGGGCTGTGACACGGCGA
Organism: SAR324 cluster bacterium; assembly: GCA_027297205.1. Taxonomy (GTDB): domain Bacteria; phylum SAR324; class SAR324; order SAR324; family JACQKK01; genus JAPUIH01. Next base: position 11,378 of record JAPUIH010000043.1, read on the forward strand.
TGATGTGCGATATGCGGATCGCGTCCACCAATGCCAAGTTCGGCGAAACCTTCCTCAATCTGGGGCTCATCCCCGGCGATGGAGGCTCGTGGTTCCTGACCCGGCTGATTGGCTATGCGCGCATGGCCGAGCTCACTTTCACGGGCAAGGTAATCGACGCGGAGGAGGCCTTGCAACTGGGGATGGTTTCCAAGGTGGTGGAACCCGGCCAGCTTATGCCCGAGGCGCGGGCCCTGGCCGAAGTTATCGCGGAGAAGCCACCGCGCACACTGCGCATAGCCAAGCTGCTCATGAAGCAGGCCTCGCGCATGGAACTGAAGGATTTCCTGGACGTTTGCGCGCAGTCCCAGGCTGTTGCGCAGAATTCCAGTGATCACCGGGAGGCAATCGAGGCCTTCTTTGATAAGCGGCCCGCGAAATTTACCGGGGAGTAGCGGACGCCTCAATCGGGATGCGGCCCATGAGCCTGGCGGATAAGGTGACGGTGGTAACAGGCGCCAGCCGCGGCATTGGCAAGGCGATCAGCCTGGCCTTCGCCGCGGAAGGGGCGGCGGTGGCCTGTGTGGCCACCAGCGAGGAAAACGCGCGCGGCACCGTGGAGGAAATCATGGCCGCGGGCGGACGCGCCCTGGCCCTGGGGGCACGGGTGGAACGCAGTGCGGAAGTGCTGGCGCTGTTCGACCGGGTCAGGACGGAGTTGGGGGGCGTGGACATCCTGATCAACAATGCGGGCGTGGTCGGGCCTGTGCCGGTGCTGGAAATGAGCGAGGAGGAATGGGACCGCCAGTTAGGGGTTAACGCCAAGGGCCCTTTTCTGTGTTCCCAGGCCGCCGCCCGCTTGATGCAGTCCCAGGGGCGGGAAGGCTGTGTGATCAACATTGGCTCCATTGCCGGGGAAAATGCATTTCCCCATCGCATCGGCTATTGCGCCTCCAAGGCCGCTTTGCACCACATGACGCGGGTGATGGCACTGGAATGGGCGCCTCTGGGCATCCGGGTCAATTGCATCGCGCCGGGCTACATTCTCACCGATATTTTCAAGCAACTCGCCGCTCAGGGCATCCTTGATCAGCCGGCCATGGAAAAACGCATTCCGCAAGGCAGGCTGGGAGAGGTGGAAGACATCGCCCAGGCCGCGATATATCTGGCCGGCGCTCAGGCGAAATACATTACCGGCACGGTGCTCACCGTGGATGGTGGCTGGGACGCCTACGGATATCTCTAGGACGGGCCAATTCTACCCGCATTCGGGGAAACTGAGGGCCGTAATTGCAATGCGGTCCGGCAAGGGGAAAACAACATGACCGAGGCAAAGAAAAATATCATCACTCCGCCGCGCATGCTGGAAATCCAGGGTACGATCTTCG
>JAPUIH010000044.1 GCA_027297205.1 SAR324 cluster bacterium
TAATTGCTGGGAGAAGTAGACTGGGGACCCGAAGTTCACGTTCTCTGCCCTCCCGGCGCGGCGGAACGGTGCCCACGGCTCCGTGCGGCCATGCCCGGATACCATGGGATTACCGGGCCTTAGCTTCACCTTCACCTAAGGCAATCCCCATGCCGCCGGGAATCAGGCATGCAACTAATTAATTCGGCCTATAATTACAAAGAGTTAATCGGTACGGATATGGGCGCCATGCCTGTTGCGGTTCCTCCAAGCCGCTGTATTTCGCGGATGCCCCACGAAATATAGCGGCTTCACGGCTTGCCCGGGTCCCTCTGAAGTGGGTGCCCTGGCACTCAGGGCTTGCTGGCCTTGTAGTTGATTCCAACCGTGCCAAAGGCCTCCGCGTTGGAACTCTGCGGCGCACCGGCAAACACGGTATCCTTCCAGGTAATCTCGAAGTCCCGGAATCCCGCGCCGTTCACCAACGCTTTCAGCTCTGCTTCCAGCAGAGCACCGGCAATTCAGCCAGTCCACAAATCGATGTTCTCCTTCGCCGAATCGGGCACCGGCTTGTGTACGAGAATATCGCCGAACTGAATACGCCCTCCGGGTCTGAGTATGCGCAATATCTCCTTGAAGGCGGCCGGCTTGTCCGGACAGAGATTGACCACCCCATTGGAAATGACCGTGTCGGCCCAACCGTCACTAATGGGAATATCCTCCAAATATCCGTGCTTGAACTCCAGCTGCGGCAAGCCCGTCCGCTCCTTCGCCTTGGCCGCCTTGGCCAGCATCTCTTCGGTCATGTCGATGCCCACCACCGCGCCCTCCTTGCCCACCTGGGCGGCGGCGATAAAGCTGTCTATGCCCGCACCGCAGCCCAGGTCCACCACCCGCTCGCCGGGCTGCATTTCCCCCATGGAGAAGGGGTTTCCCGTACCCGCGAAGGAAGCCAGCACTTCCTCCGGCACCGCGGTCAGCCACTCGTCCTTGTAAAGCACGATTTTCGCCAACGGCCGGCCGGTGTGGAAGTGAAAGCCCTTGTCCGGGCTTTTGGCGACTTCCCGGTACTCGACGCGGATATGTTCCCGCAACTCGTCGACGTCGACAAATTTTCGCATAGGATCGGTCATGATAGCCCCTTGCGTGATGATGTTCACCGTAGTGGTGCGGTTCCCCCTTGTCCCGTGGATACCGATGGCGATCACTGTTCGGCCTGGGCCGACTGGCGTTCATCGCCCAGCCTGGGCCGGATGGCGGCACCGCCATTTCTCGAAAGCGTATTCAAAACTACATAATATGAGGGGCTGAGGCAAGGCCGGGCTGGGGGAAGGCCGGGCGGGAAATCGAGGGGCGGGAGTGCAAGTCACAGCACCAGGCGGCCCGGCGCCGGCGCAGCGCAAGCCGTCCCAGCCACCAACCCGGCGCAAGCCGTCCCGCCAGTGCTCAATGCAGGAGGGTGATCACGATCACGCCCGCGCTGATGGCCACCACGCCACCCAAGGTGCGGGCGGTGAAGGTTTCCTGCCGGAAAAACATCACGCTGAAGAGCAGGGTAAACAAAGGAAAGGTCGCGGTGAGCGGACCCACCAGCACCAGATAGCCCTGCCGCAGGGCGGTGTTGAGGGCCATGATGGCCGCCGCGTTGGACACGCCGGAGAGCGCGAACCAATACCAGCCTCCAAGAGGAATGGACCGCGGGGCGCGCCGGCGCTGCAGCAAAGCCGCGGGCAGGGCCACCGCAAAGGAGACCGTGAAACCCATCAGCCCGGCCATGAAGGGCTCGGGCAACGTCTCCAGCCCCAGCTTGACCATGATTTGCGCCACCGCCCTCAACACCGCGGAACCCAGGGGCAGCAGCAGGGCGAAAGCGGCCCAGGTGCCGGGAGTGGCCCTGCCCCGCCATGAGATAATCATCACCCCGGCCACGATGCCCACGGTGCCCAGCACCGTGTAGCCGGAGAGCGGCTCCGCCAGCAGGAGCACTCCTCCCGCCACGGTAAACATGGGTCCCACCGCGCCCACCGTGGCCGCGATGGTCGGCCCCATTTCCTTGATGGCGAAGTTGGAAAGCCAGGTGGAGATGGAGGGACGGAACAGACCCACCGCCCCGAAAATCAGCAGGGCCGGGGAAGACCAGTGGGCGCGCTCCATGTACAGGGGCGCCGCCGCCCAGAAAATCAGCATGGAGGTGCCGATGGCGATGCAGGTGCCCGTGATGGCGCCGGTGAAGTCCAGCCCCTTGCGCACATACAAGACTTGCAGCGCGAACATTGCCGCGGCCGCCAGGCTGAGCAGGCTGGGGCCCAGCATCAGATCAAGCATCTGCCTCCAAACCCTTCCCCCCGGGGATTATTGCCGCGAGGGGCGGCCCTTCGCACATCGCGCATGCGCTTGGCCTACCACCCCCACGGGGTGAAAGCCAGCGTGGGCCACGGCGTCGCACCCGGCCCGGCCCTTGCCAAAGCCAGGGCAAATTGTCAGAATCCCCGCATCCGAATTCTAAAAATTCAGCGAGGAATCATGAGCGAATCGTCCGGGCCCCGGGTGGCCCTGCTGGGTCTGCATCTGGAGAGCAACGCCTTTGCACCGGTAACCACCCGCGAGGATTTTGCATCCTGCTGCTACCTGGTGGGGGAGGAAATCACCTTGGAGGCGGCCCAGCCCAATCCGGCCATGCCCATGGAGATGGCCGCCTTTATCGCGGCCATGAACGGCGCGGGCGCCTGGCAGCCCCTGCCCATCCTGCTGGCCGGCGCGGAACCGGGAGGCGCGGCGGAGCAAAGCTTTTTGACGGATTGCCTGGCCGAAATGGAACGCCGCCTGGAAGCAGTGAAGCCCGTGGACGCAGTGTACATCTCCAACCATGGGGCCATGGTCTCCACCACCTCCCTCGATCCGGACGGAGATATGTTCCGCATGGTGCGCGAGGCGGTGGGCCCCGGCGTGCCCATCGTGGCCACCCTGGACCTGCACGCCAACGTGTCGCGGGAGATGACCCGGCAGGTGGACGTGCTGATTGCCTACCTGAAGAATCCCCACACGGACCAGGAAGAACGGGGGGTGGAGGCGGCGGGCACCCTGCGCGAACTGCTGGGCGGCGTGCGGGCCCACACGGTTTTCCTGCCCTTGCCCCTCACGCCCATTACCACCACCCTGCTCACCGCGCAGGGCCCCTACGCGGAGTTGATCGACTACGGGCAGGAGCACCTGAGCCCGGACATTCTCAACGTCTCCATCCTGGGGGGATTCGCCTATGGGGACACGCCCAAGCAGGGGCTATCCGTGATTGTCACTGGCCGCAACAGCGTGCAGGCTGCCCAGGGGCTGGCCAAGGAGATCGCCGGGCGCGCCTGGGAGAACCGGCGGCGCTTCGAAAAAGACTACACGCCCCTGCAGGATGCCATCGCCCTGGCCAAACGCACGGGGGAAGACGCCAGGCTGCCCTCCATAATTCTGGCGGACATCGCCGACAATCCGGGGGGCGGCGCCCGCAGCAACACCATCTGGCTGCTGCGGGGGCTGCATGAGGCCGGCGTGAGCGGCGTGCTGCTGGGCAATTTCTTCGATCCGGCCCTGGCAAACAAGGCCCACGAGCTGGGAGAGGGGGCGGAGTTTGTGGCGGAATTCAACAGCGAGGAAACCCAGCGGTTTTCCGAGCGGCTGCGGTTGCCGGTCAAGGTGCTCAAGCTGAACGACGGGCCCCTGGTGGGCAAGCGGGGCATTTACGCCGGGCGCACCCTCACTCTGGGCCGCTGCGCCGCCCTGCAGGTGGGCGGCATCTCCATGCTGGTGAGCAGCCGCCGCAAGCAATGCGCCGACCCGGTGTTCTTCGAGCATGTGGGGCTGGACGCCGCCACGGCGCGCACGGTGGTGCTCAAATCACGGGGCCATTTCCGGGCGGGCTTCGACCTGCTCTTTCCTCCGGAGCGCATATACGAGGTGGACTCCCCCGGCCTGACCTCCACCAACCTGAAAGAGCTGCCCTACCGGCACTTCCAGCGCAACAGCTACCAGTTCGACCCGGGTATCTCCTGGCAGCCGCCCGAGTGGGTGCGCAAGTAGTTCCGTGGCGCGCAACCGGTGGGAAGTGACGGCGCACCGCAGGCCCTAGTCTCTGTCTGAGAATTGTGGTTTGCGCGAATTTTGTTGTAGCCACGGACCCTGCGTACTTCGAGACACGAGCTTCGCCCGCTCCTCAGCAACGCGAAATCCTTAAATATTAGATATATAAAAAAAGCCGCCTCCCTGAGGAGCCCGACCACTCCTGAGCGGGTGGGTGTCTCGCCTGTCC
>JAPUIH010000045.1 GCA_027297205.1 SAR324 cluster bacterium
TGTTGATTTATCTATTAATATCAACGATAGTCGATCTAGAGGAACGTTGGGAAATGTCCTCGGCCTTAGACTGTTAACCACCGGGCCGCAGGTTCGAGTCCTGCTCGGGGAGCTAGTAATAAAAAGCCCCCGCATCACAGACGGTGCGGGGGTTTTTTCGTGAACCATGGGCTGCCTCTGAGCCCGTCGGCGGCCCATCTTTCGTGCTATGTCCCGCTTTCCATGACGTTCCACGCATCCCTATCGCCAAGCAGCGCGATTTGTTATGGAAGAGGCCGGGCGGAGGGATTAGCGGCGGTGGGGCAGCCTGCAATCACACCTGGCCGCGGGCGGCCTGCATTCATACAGAGACAGGGCATATGGGGGTTAAATTCCAGATCGGGCTGACCACCGACTTTCTCAACGCCCAGGGCAAGCTGGCCTATCAGGACATCGGGCTGGATTTGTTGGAGGCCCGGGGGGAGCGCGTAAGTTACCGTTTTATTGAGGAATACCGGGACGAGCTGGGGGCCGACCAGATCGAAGGGCTGGACGCGGTATTCCTGGACGAGCCCCTGGTGACCCCCGCCAGCCTGGCCCATGCGGAACGGCTCAAGGTGATCGCCCGCTTCGGCGTGGGCTACGACGGTGTGGACGTGGCGGCCTGTACGGCGGCGGATGTGGCCGTGGTGAACACTCCCGGCGCGCCGACCCACCCCGTGGCCGAGGCCAACGTGTGCTTCATGCTGGCGATTACCCACCGCCTGCTCATCAAGGACAATCTGCTGCGCAGCGGGCGCTGGCACGAGCGCTACAACTACATGGGCTCCGAACTGCGGGACCGCGTGCCGGGTATCGTGGGCCTGGGCCGTATCGGCAGGCGCACCCTGGAACTGCTGTCCTCCTTTGGCATGGGCCGGCCCATCGCCTATCACCCGCGCATGGACCATGCTGCCATGGCCGAACTTGGTGTGAGCAAGGTGGACCTGCCCACGCTGATGAAGAACGCAGACTTCGTGATCGTCTGTACGTCCCTCAACGACAGCTCGCGAGGCATGATCGGGGCCGGGCAACTGGCCCTCATGAACCCGCATGCCTACCTGATCAACACCGCCCGCGGCCCCATCGTGGACGAGCGGGCACTCTACGAAACCCTGAAGGAGCAGCGCATCGCGGGGGCCTGCCTGGACGTGTATTCCGCCGAACCGGTGGACGAGACCGTGCCCGCCTTTGGGGAACTGGATAACGTGATCCTCACCCCCCATGCCCTGTCCATTACCAACGAGTCCGTGCGGGACATGGGGCGCATGGCGCTCAATTCCATCCTGCAGGTGGCCGATGGAAAGGCGCCCGCCGAGCTGATCAACAAGGAGGTGTGGGATCGGCCCGGCTTTCAGGCCAAGCTCGGCGGCGCCTGAGGCCAACAGGGCATGCGCCGCTTTTCCGCACGGGCTCCGGCTCCCCACTTTCCCTTCTCGCTCCACTGAAAATTCATCTTTGAGTTTTGCTCCTGCGCCGGGTATATGTGGATTCAGTCACCCAATCACCTGATCAATACAGGAGGGATTATGAGACATCTCCTACCCACTCAGCGCGGGATGAAGAGTCGCGGCCAAGCTTGGCGCGCCACGGGAATTGCGATCGCGGGTCTTTTGGTTCTGATGCTGGTTTTGTTCTTCTCGATGGGCCTGGCCAGCATCGAAAATCTGAACACAAAGGGGGCGGGAAAAGCCTTGATCCCCGGGCCGGAAGCCTCTTATTTCGCCCATGGCGGCTCCCACACCGTGGTGCTGAAGAACGACGGCACCTTGTGGGCCTGGGGGGACAACTTTTACGGCCAGTTGGGAGACGGCACCACAACCAGCCGGTCTTATCCGATGCAGGTCGGCACGGATGCCGGTTGGATCGGGGTGGCCGCCGGCACAACCCACACGGTGGCCCTGAAGAACGACGGTTCCTTGTGGGCTTGGGGGGACAACTACTACGGCCAATTGGGAGACGGCAGCACCGGGATTCGTTTGACCCCCGTACGGATTAGTTCGTTTGTAAAAGTTCGGGCCGTCGTCGCCATTAACTCCCATACCCTGGCCTTGCAGAGCAATGGCGCCTTGTGGGCCTGGGGTTACAACGATAACGGCCAGTTGGGGGATGGCACTCACCGCAGCCGCTCTTACCCGGTCAAGATCGGTACCGGCACGGACTGGAGCACGGTGGTTCCTGGATACCTGCATACCGTGGCCCTGAAAATCGACGGCACCTTGTGGGCCTGGGGGGACAACTACTACGGCCAATTGGGAGACGGCACCACAACCAGAAAGTCCCATCCGATGCAGATCGGCAGCGAGTCCGGCTGGAAGGCCCTGGCGGTCGGCATGGACCGCACCGTGGCCCTGAAAAGCGACGGGACCTTGTGGGCTTGGGGTAATAATTCATCCGGGTGGATGGGGGGCCAGGCCAATGGCGTCCAATCTTCCCCGGTAATGATCGGCAGCAAGACCGATTGGAGCGGCCTGGTTGCCGGAATGCGCCACAGCCTGCCCTGAAAGATCGACGGCAATCCGTGGGCCTGGGGGTATCAACGGGAACATGAACTCGGTCTCGGGGACGAACCGGACAGGCCAAGCTCGGCGGCGCCCGAGGCCACCAGAGCATGCCCCGCTTACCCGCACGGGCTTAGGCTCCATAATATCTCCATGACGGGCTGCCGCGCGGATTTGATATAAAATTAGGCGGAATGGACGTCCGCATTTGCGGTGCAAGCGAAGACACAGCGGGAGTCGCTCAGAGGGTGGTAAGCGCGGGTATAGAGGAAGGCCATGCTGGACAAAGTCAAGGAATTGCTTTCAGCGAAAAAAGGATCGTGGGAGCAGTCGGGCGGAAAGCCCGAGTTGCAGGTGGCGGTGTGCGCCCTGTTGCTGGAGATGGCCCATGTGGATTACGACTACCATCCCGCGGAGCGGGATACCATTATCGCCCTGCTGCAAGAGCGCTTCGCCCTGAGCGGCGAGGACACGGCGGAGCTGATGCAAATCGCAGAGGCCGGCCGGGTTAAATTCCCAGAGCTCGCGCCCTTCATTTACGTCATCAATGCCGCCTATAGCAGTGAAGACAAGCGCGACCTGCTGGTGATGCTGTGGCAGGTCATTCTGGCCGATAAGCGCTTCGACTCCTATGAGGAACTGCTGATGCGCAAGCTGGGCCCCATGCTGGAGGTGGATCAGGCAACCATGGAAGAGGTGCGGCAACTGGCCCTGGATGACGTGGAAAAATTGAACCCGCCGCAGGATTAATGCGGGCCGGCGCAACGAATCACAGGGCTGGAACGACGATCCCAGGCCGTTGAACGTGGAGAAAAAGGGGCGATGAAAGCAATACGCGTGCATGAGCCGGGCGGCCCGGAGAAGCTGCAACTGGAGGACATCCCCACCCCCACGCCGGGGGAGGGCGAACTGCTGGTCAAGCTGGAGGCGATCGGCGTGAACTACACCGACGTGCAGTTGCGCCTGGGCACCAGCGGAACGCCCATGCCCGCCACACCGGGGCGCGAGGGCGCGGGGGTGGTGGAGGCCCTGGGGCCGGGGGTGAGCGGCTTTGCAGTGGGCGGCCGGGTGGCCTATGCCCCGGTGCAGGGGGCCTACGCGGAATACACCCTGCTGGCCGCCGCCCAGGCCATTGCCATCCCCGAGGGAATGGAATCCAACTTGGCCGCCGCGGTGATGCTGCAAGGCATGACGGCCCACTATCTTTGCTATTCCACCTATCCGATCAAGGCTGGCGAGTCCTGCCTGATCCACGCGGGCGCCGGGGGCATGGGGCTGATGCTCACCCAGATGTGCAAGATGATCGGCGCCACCGTGTACACCACCGTCTCCACCGAGGCCAAGGCCGAGCTGGCGCGGGGGGCCGGCGCGGACCACGTGATCCTCTACACGGAGCAGGACTTCGAGCAGGAAATCGAGCGCATCGGGGGCAAGACACCGCTGGCCGCGGTCTACGACGCGGTGGGCAAGACCACCTTCGCCAAGGGGCTCAATCTGCTGCGGCCGCGGGGGGTGATGGCCCTCTACGGCGCGGCGGGGGGCGCGGTGGAGCCCTTCGAGTTGCGGGAACTGAGCGACAAGGGCTCCCTCTACGTGACGCGGCCCATGCTGGGCTCCTACACCCTCACGCGCGAGGAGCTGGAATGGCGCGCCAGCGACGTGATGAACTGGGTCAATGGGGGCGAGATCAAGGTGCGCATCGAGAAAACCTATCCTCTCGCCGAGGCCGCCCAGGCCCACGCGGACCTGGAAGGCCGCCGCAGCACCGGCAAGCTGCTGCTCATTCCGTAAAATCTACCCTCAAGGTAAAATCGTGGGAAAAGCAACGCGAGACTCGCAGCGTTGCAATCCCCCCACACCCTCCATTAGCGTAATCCGCTTGGCGGCAGCCAATCGGAATACAAAGTGACTAAACGGCTGCTTTGCCCCTCACTGCATACGGTCTCAAAAATTCGTGTGCGCCGCGCCCTATGAGACACTCGCTACGCCCTTCGACTGACTCAGGGCAAGCTCGTTCCTCAGGAACGCGGCTAAAAAGCCCGATTCCCTGAGGAAGGCTCCGAAGGAGCCTGTCTCGCCTGCCCTGAGCTTGGCCTGAGCTTGCCCTGAGCGGAGTCGAAGGGCGGAGTCGAAGGGCGAAGTC
>JAPUIH010000046.1 GCA_027297205.1 SAR324 cluster bacterium
CTCCCGCCCGGCACCGGAACCCCTCCCGCGCCGGGTGCGGCATTCCTGAAACGACTTGCTCCTGTGATATTGATCCCAGGCCGGACCGCTCCCTTTGCGCCTGTCGCGTGGCGCGCCCTTGCGCCCGTGGCTTGTGCGCCCGGGGACTCCCGCATAGCGGGTGACCAAACCAGCCGGTGGGACATGTTTGATGGAACGTGACGCGATATTCGATGCCACGGGCGCTTACCGCTACGCCCTCACCCGGCGCTGGCGGTCCTCGGGCAGACAAGTCGCCTTCGTGCTGCTCAACCCCAGCACCGCCGACGCGGAACGTGACGACCCCACCATCCGCCGCTGCATTGGCTTTGCGCGGGCCTGGGGTTTTGCCGCCCTGGAGGTGGTAAACCTGTTCGCCTACCGCGCCACCACTCCCGTCCTGCTGAAGAAGGCTGCCCAGCCCATCGGCGAAGACAATGACCGGTATCTGCTGGCGGCCCAGGCCAGGGCCGGCCGGCTGGTTGTGGCTTGGGGCATCCATGGCCCATGGCTGGGCCGGGAGCGCGTTGTGCTTGGTCTGCTATCCCAACCTGGCGGCCGCCTCTCTTGTCTGGGGCTGACCAAGCATGGCCATCCCCGCCATCCGCTCTTCCTGCCTGCCGGTTTGCGCACACGGCCCTTTCCCACCCAGCGTGCCTAGGCAGCGGCGACTTCTCCGCGATTCCCGCTCCCGCAACGCGGATATTTATGGTAGCCCTGGGTGCGGAGCCGGTGGGGAAGCGATAGCAACAGGGGCGGTCCGCGGCGCCGTGCGGGCACAGGGAGAGGGATGGACTTCAAGCTCAGCGAAGAACAACGCATGATCCAGCAGATGGCGCGGGAATGCGTGGCCAGGGAAATTCTGCCAGTGATGGCCGCCCATGACCGCGAGCGTCCCCTGCCCAAATCCGTCATGCTGGACCTGTATGCCGTATTGAAGGAACTGGGGCTAATGGCGCCCCGCCTGCCGGAGACGGAGGGAGGCACGGGGCTCAGCTATCTGGCCTATGGGATGATCATGGAAGAGTTGCCCGCGGAGCTGGCGCTCTCGGTGATGGCCCACGAGTCCACCGTGGCCCGCATTCACCTGGGGGCCAACGAGGAGCAGAAGAAGCGCTTTCTGCCCAAGTTGATCGCGGGAGAGGCTCTGGCCTGCACGGGTATCAGCGAGCCCAATGTGGGTTCGGACCCGCGGTCCATCGAGACCCGTGGGCGCCAGGAAGATGGCATGGTGGTGCTGGACGGCACGAAGCTTTGGATCACCAATGGCAGTATCTCGGATTTGATCGTGGCCGTGGCTTCCATGGGGCAGGATGCAGCGGGCCGCAACCTGATCACGCGGGTGGTGGTGGAGCGGGAGCATTCGCCCTACCACGCCAGCGAGGTGGACGCCATCGGCCTGCGCCAGGGCCATCTTTCCGAGGTGGTGTTCGAGAACTGCCGGGTGCCCGAGGGCAACGTGCTGGGAGAAGCGGGGGACGCCCATGGCGCGCTCACCGCCACCTGGCTGGCCAACCGGCCCCTGGTGGGAATGATGGCCGTGGGGCTGGCCCGGCGCGCCCTGGAGGCCTGTATCGCCTATGCGGGAGTGCGCAAGCAGTTCGGGCGGACTATCGGCGGCTTCCAGCTCATCCAGGAAATGCTGAGCGAGATCGCCACAAGGGTGGATGCCGCGCGCCTGCTCTGTTACCGGGCATTGGCCATGCTGGATGACGGCGTACGCTCCAACAAGGAAGCGGCCATGGCCAAGTGGTTCGCCACGGAAAACTGCCTGGCCGCCATCGGCCTGGCCATGCAATGCCACGGGGCCAGTGGGCTGACCCGGGAAGTGGAAATCGAGCGTCTCTACCGGGATGCGCGCATGCTGACCTTTCCCGACGGAACGACGCAGATTCAGCATTTGATTGTCGGCCAGGAGCTGACGGGCATCTCCGCCTTTAGAGGCTAGGACGGGCCGGAATTTGGGCGGAAAGGCGAAAAATCGCTAAATTACCCGCTGAAAATGTGGCAAAAAACACGCAGCCGAAATTTAAGCTATTGATAATACAATACTAAATGGCTTCGTTTCGGGATTTTGCTATTCGTGGTGCAATTGCCGCCAATCCGTGACAGAAGCGGCCTGGACGGGCCGTGACAAAAGCGGTCTGAAGGCCGTGACAGAAGCGGCCAGACACGCCGGGACAAAGTTTTCGGCACCGGCGCCAGCTAAAATAGCGTAGCATTTGTTCACCCTTTTGTCACTCCAGAATGGAGATTGAAACCTGCGGCTTTCCATAGCTTGATAGGAGCAGCACAAATGACGGACCTGTTGATCAAGGCGGGACGGATTTTCGATGGCGAGGCCGAGCAGCCCCTGGAACGGGGCTTCGTGGCCGTGGCAGATGGGCGCATCAGCGCCGTGGGCCGCCAGGCGGAGCTTGGCGATGATGAGGCCGGCCGCTTCTCCCGCATAGAGGATCTGGGGGAGGATGCCACCCTGTTGCCGGGTCTGATCAACATGCATACCCACATGAGCTTCAGCGCCGGGGACTCCGTGTTCCACGACGGGGTGCACGACAGCAACGAGCTGCGCATGGTGCGCGCCATGAACAATCTGCGCGAGGCGTTGCTCTGTGGCACCACCACAGTGCGCGACTGCGGCACCCTCAATGCAGTGGCCTTCGCCATGCGCGACAGCGTGGAGCAGGGTCTGGTGCCCGGCCCGCGCATCATCGCCTCGGGCAACGGCATCACCACCACC
>JAPUIH010000047.1 GCA_027297205.1 SAR324 cluster bacterium
AAAGACAAAAACCTGGTGGCCGTATTTGGATGCGGATACTGGGGAAAAAATCTGGTGCGGAATTTTCACGAGCTGGGCGTGCTGAGGGCAATTGCGGACCCGGATGAGAAAACCGCGCATGCCATGGCGAAGCAGTATGGCGCCGCCGCCGAATCCCCGCAGCAAATACTGTCCGATCCCTCTGTATCCGGTATCGTGATTGCGGCACCGGCCGAATTGCATTTCGAGCTTGCTTCCCAGGCCCTGCACGCCGGTAAGCACGTATTCGTGGAAAAGCCCCTGGCACTCCAGGTAGAGCAGGCTGAGCAATTGGTGCGGATTGCCGAGGCGGGTCAGCGCAGCCTGATGGTGGGCCATCTGTTGCAATATCACCCGGCCTTCCTGCGCCTCAAGGATCTTGTGCACGCGGGTGAGCTGGGCCGAATTCAGTACGTATATTCCAACCGACTCAATCTGGGGAAGGTCAGGCGCGAGGAAAATATCCTTTGGAGTTTCGCCCCGCATGACATTTCCATGATTCTTGCCATCTTTGGAGAGGAACCACAGGCGGTGTACGCACGGGGTTCCAAGTACCGGCCCAAGGAAATCGTGGATGTGACCACGACCCACATGACCTTTGCCAGCGGGGGAAATGCCCATGTATTTGTGTCGTGGCTGCACCCCTTCAAGGAGCAGAAGTTGATCGTGGTGGGGGAAAAGGGCATGGCCGTCTTCGATGACGGGCAGACCTGGGAAAGCAAGCTCACGCTCTATCCGCACAGCATCGAATGGAAGGCGGGCGTACCGGAACCTAACAGATCGGAAGCCCTGCCCGTTCCCCTGGAGGAACAGGAGCCTCTCAAGCTTGAATGCCAGCACTTCCTGGACTGCATGAGCAACGGAACCCGGCCCCGCACCGACGGTAACGAGGGTGTGCGGGTGCTGCGGGTGCTGCAGGCGGCTGAGCGCTCCATGGCCGAACAGGGGCCGGCCCCAGCCCAAAGGCACGCACAGGGCCGGCCGGCGCAAACTACGCCGGAGGGGGTATTCGTGCATGAATCGGCCTTCGTCGATCAACCTTCGACAATCGGCGCGGGCACAAGAATCTGGCATTTCAGCCATGTGCTGAGCGGCAGCAATATAGGGCGGAATTGCGTGATTGGGCAGAACGTAATGATTGGCCCCGACGTAACGGTTGGGCAGGGCTGCAAGATTCAGAACAACGTCAGCATTTACACGGGCGTCACCCTGGAGGACGGCGTGTTCTGCGGCCCTTCCTGTGTATTCACCAACGTCAACAATCCCCGCGCCGGGATCGAGCGCAAGGACGAGTTCCGCCCTACCCTGGTGAAACAGGGAGCCACCATCGGGGCCAACGCCACCATTGTTTGCGGCGCCACGATTGGCGTGTATGCATTCATCGCCGCCGGCGCGGTGGTAACCTCCGACGTGCCCCCCCATGCCCTGATGGCGGGGGTGCCGGCCAGGCGCATCGGTTGGATGTCCCACGCGGGCGAAAAGCTTGGTGACGATTTGATCTGTCCCCGGGAGGGGCGGAGCTATCAGGAGACCGCGCCGGAGCGGCTGGAGGAAATTGTTGACTGACTGGGCCGGCTGTCCCCGTTGCCGGAGGACGAAATAAACCGCGCGGGCATTGCCCCTCAGGCTTCCGCATCCCGCAGTTGAATTTTGATGCGAAGTCCTGCAAAGAAGGACAGTCCCATGAACATAAGAATTGTCGCGTTGGCATTTCCGCTGAAGAATGAATCGTGAAAAAAACCGTCCACTATGGCGCCCGTCAGCGCCGCCGTGGTACCCCACAATACCCCAGCTTCCAGACGAAACTCCTCGCGCGCACGGGCAATCCAGGTGGCGTTCCAGAAAAAGACAACACCCCACATGGCAAGATACGCCGCCAGTCCAAGCAATCCCAAATCGAACGCTATCTGGAGATAGATGTTGTGCAGGTCGGCACCGATATTATAAGAGGGAATGTTCTTCCTGATTTGCCAGGGGATATCCCCCATATACGGCCGGAAGGCCGCACGATTCTTGAAGCCCACACCCAGTAAGGGATGGTCCTTGATTGCGCGGAGGCCCGCCTGCCAGAGAGCCAGCCTGGCGGCACTCTGATCGTTTGCGGATCCGGAGGTTGTCAAGCGTACGATGACCGCCGACTGAACATTGCCGGAGCTGTGCCGTGCAAGCCATCCGGATTCGATGAGCATTGCCGTGGCGCCCAATAAGACACATCCGGTTACCACAACTGTTACAGCCCAACGGCGCGGCAGACGCAAGGAAAGCACCAGCAGCCCGACGAACATGCCGATCCAGGCGCTGCGCCCGAAGGAGGCCAGCAAGCCCATGGCTGTTATCGCAGCTCCCAGCGCCCACCAATGGCGGGCCTTGCCGCGTGCGGAAAAAAAAATCGAAATGCACAGCAGCCCAACCATCATCATGTGGTTTGCAAAGGAGCCGGGGCCGGCAAAATTTCCTCTCGCCCGATATATTTGCATGTCCGGGAATCCGGGAAAAATCGGGGCGAACTGGTGATCGCTGGGTGAGCGGTACAGGTCGAACGCGAATATGGACTGCGATACCCCATATACCGCCATCACAGCAGCGACTATCAGGTAAACTTTGAGGAGCCGCCCCAGATTGACCTGCGCCAAGGCCGGCAGCAACACAAACGGCAGCAATATTCGATATTGATGCCGCAAGGTCGCAAGATTGCTCAGGGGATCAGGATTGGTCAGGGCGGACAGGAAAAGCGCGGCAACCCACAGCAGAAACGGCACTACGATCCAGCGGGGCAGATATTCTTCCGGTTTTGAACGGAGACGATGATAGGCGGCCAGCAGATACAGCGCGATTACCGCAAACTCGACGCCCGTAATGGAGAAGAGGCTGAATACGAACAGGAAATAGGTGAAACCGGCAAGCCAGAATTCGCGCTTCAGCAAACCGTAAGATTTGGCCGTGTCGATCTTGGTGATTTTGCATAAACCGTTATGCACCGGTCTTTCCGGATTCGAAGTGCCTGATGACCATGACGAGGATAAAATAGACAAGGCCCCAGCCCGCCAGACCCGCCAGCACGATTGGGCCGTCCCCGGCATAATGCAGCACAAGCGCCGATACCCCCACGCCCAGCATTAATGCGTATTCCGCCAATACCGTCTTGCGGGGACTCCATCCAAGCAGCACCACGCGCTGATAGTAGTGGGAGTGGTGTGCCTCCCAAAAC
>JAPUIH010000048.1 GCA_027297205.1 SAR324 cluster bacterium
ATTAAATTCTATTTTCTATGAACGCCCGCAAATCACTGCGCAAGCTGATCAACGGCTCCGGCTACACCATCGTACCGGGAGCGATCGACCCGCTGAGCGCGCGGCTGGTGGCCGCCGCCGGGTATGACGCGGTGTATCTCACCGGCGGTGGATTTTCCCGCGCCAACGGCTACCCCGACCTGGGACTGATGACCATGACCGAGATCGTGGGCTGGATCGGACGCTGTGTGGAGGCCGTGGGCATCCCCGTCATTGCCGATGCGGACACGGGCTACGGCAACGCGCTGAACGTGGTGCGCACCGTGCGCGAGTACGAGAAGACGGGGGTGGCCGCCTTTCATCTGGAAGACCAGGTGGCGCCCAAGAAATGCGGCCATTACGAGGGTAAGCAAGTCGTGCCCACTGTAGAGATGGTGGGCAAGATCAAAGCCGCGGTGGACACCCGCCGCGACGAGGCACTGCTGATCATCGCCCGCACCGACGCCATCGCCGTGGAGGGCTTCCAGGCGGCCCTGGAGCGGGCCAACGCCTACCTGGAGGCCGGGGCGGACGTGGGCTTCGTGGAAGCGCCCCAGAGCGAGCAACAGCTGGCGGATATTCCGGGGAGCCTGCACGGCCCGGCCCTGGTGAACGTGTTCGAGGGCGGCAAGACGCCGTCCCTGCCCGCCTCGCGGCTGGAAGAGTTGGGTTACCGGCTGGGCATCTATCCTTCCCAGACCCAGCGCGCGGCCATCAAGGCCATCTCCGGGGTGCTGGACATACTCAAGCGGGAGGGCGAAATCACCGACAGCGCCGAGCGCCTGGCCACTTTCCAGGAGCGCGAGGGCAGCGTGGACACCGCCCGCTGGCAGGAACTGGAGCGCAAGTACCTGCAGATGGAATAGGGGAGATTTCCAGAAGGCGTTGCTTAGCCGCGGTCCGGGCCGATTCACCCGGCTGCGCGATATGGCATAGACATAATCCATGGATAAGAGGCATCGATAAAAGGCATCGGCAAGAGACCACAGACAACAGCCACACACCCAGCGCGGGAGGCCGCCATGATCTTCAGACAGCTCTTCGAGGCGATATCCAGTACCTATACCTACCTGCTGGCCGACGAGGCCAGCGGCGAGGCCGTGTTGATAGACCCCGTGTTCGAGACGGCGCGCCGGGACCAGGCGCTGCTGCACGAGTTGGGCCTGACCCTCAATGTCACCCTGGAGACCCACGCCCATGCGGATCACGTCACCGCGGCCTGGCTGCTCCGCAAGCGTCTGGGCAGCCGCATCGCCGTTTCCGCCCAATCCGGGGTGCAGGGCGCCGGCCAACAGTTGCGGGATGGGGACGAGATCGATTTCGGCCCGCACCGCCTGAGCGTGCGCGAAACCCCCGGCCATACGGACGGCTGCGTGACCTACGTGCTTGACGAGGGGGGCATGGCCTTCACCGGCGATGCCCTGCTGATCCGGGGGGCGGGCCGCACGGATTTTCAGATGGGCGATCCGGGCAAGCTCTACCGATCCGTTCATGACAAAATATTCAGCCTGCCGGAGCACTGCCTGCTCTATCCCGCCCATGACTACTCGGGGCGCACGGTGACCACCGTCAAGGAGGAGCGGCAGTTCAACCCGCGCCTGGGCGGGGAGCTGAGCGAAAGCGATTTCGTGGGCTACATGAACAATCTGGGCCTGCCCCATCCTAAGCAGCTTGACGTGGCCGTGCCGGCCAACATGCGCTGCGGGGCGCCGGAAAACGAGAGCGACCTGCCGGCGGACCCCGCCTGGGCGCCGCTCACCTACACCTATGCGGGGGTGTGGGAGGTGGAGCCGGTATGGCTGGAGGAACACCGGCAGGAGGTGACCGTGCTCGACGTACGCGAGCCGGACGAGTTCGACGGCCATCTGGGGCATATTCCGGAGGCCGAGCTGCTGCCCCTCGATCAGTTGGCCGAGCGCGCCGCCTCGCTCTCCCAGCAGCGGCCCATCGTCACCGTTTGCCGTGCGGGAGGGCGCTCCGCCCAGGCCACGCTGATCCTGCAAAAGGCCGGCGTGGAGCAGGTGGCCAATCTCTCCGGGGGCATGATCCGCTGGCGCGGCCTGGGCTATCCCACCAACTGACCGCACTTCCCCCGTGCTTCCTTTCCCGGGGGAGAGGGAGTGGGAGCCGATGGGCTTCCTCTCCCTTGGATGGGGCAGGATGAAAGTGGGGGGGAGGGGTGAGGCCGCGGTGCCAGGGCATCCCCGTCCGTGGGAGCTTCCCTTGGCGGAGGCGGGCTATGCCGGCGTAAGCAGGTATTGCCCATTGCCGTAGAAGTTGCCCCGATTGGTGCGGAAGACCGCAATGCTCGACCGCAGGTAAAGATCCCAAACCTTGATTAAGCGCTGGTCTTCCCCGCACTCGGCTCGAATGCGGGCCATGTTCCGCCAGAAATTCTCCAGCCAGCTTTCCAGGGTGCGCCGGTAGTTGCGCCCGTTGAGGAACCAGGCGTCGGCGACACGCAAGTGGTGCTGGTGTTTGAACAGCTCGTCTTCGCGCCAGATGGTGCCGCCGGGGAAGATATACTTGGAAATGAAGCCGTCCCGGGTAGGCCGCATCACATCGATGCGGAACTGCTTGCGAAATACGATGTAGTGCAGCAGACACTTGCCGCCCGGCTTGAGCAGCCCGGCGATCTTTTCCAGTGCCAGTCCGACGTCGGAGACATGCTCGAAGAATCCGATGCTGATCACCCGGTCGAAGCGGCGCTCCAGCGTCACGGTGTTGAAATCGTCCCGTATCAACTGAAAGCGGTCGGTATTTAGCGGGTGACCCGGCTCGCGCTGCTTTTCCAGTATATAGTCGGCCTGCACCTTGCTCAGATTCAGCCCGGCCACCGAGCACGACGGATACTTGTGCAGGACATGCGCGGCAAAGCTGCCGAATCCACACCCCACGTCCAGAATTTCCTGGCCATCGCGAATCTGCGCCTTTTCGCACAGGTCGTCGAGCATCGCGGCCTGCGCCTGCTCCAGCGTGCCGGCGCCGGTCTCCCAATACCCCATGGAGTACTTCATGGTGGTGCCGAGAAAGTTTTCGAAGAGCTGTCTGGGGCGGTCGTATTGCGCGTCGATCAGCTCGCGGCTCCTGGCCGCGATGGATGGGCGCGGTGCGGAAGCGGCTTGCGCTTCTGGGCGATACCAGGGATCGAGCCGGTGGTACCAGTGCATGTACAGTTGCAAGGCAGACTGCAGCAGGGAGGCGGGGATTGGAATTCTACCCCCGATGTATTGCTCTGCGATCCAGGTTTCCATGGGCTCCATCCTTTTTGTATTCTTAAAACAGCAAAGCCCGGATTTTTCCGCCGGGCAGCTCCCTGCCGAATTAAACTGTGCGGAATTCGATTGCTCGGGTACCGGAATCCATAGTGACCCGATATCACTATTATCAGTCTTAATAGCCGCGCGGTCCGTTACAGAAGGATTGACCGCGCGCGCCGGCGCAAAAGGCATCGCATCACGCGGGTCGAAGATTCTCGGCGCGATTCAAGGGCGAGGGAATACAACGAAATTGGCGGGGATTTTTGGGAAGTTGGCGATTCCGTCTCAGGATGGCAACGGACAGATTACGTGAGCTCGGCACCTGGGCCATTTGGAAGCAGATGCAGCGCGCATGCCTGATTAATATTGGTCTACAAATCCGTGGGTTCGATCAGCCAAGAACCGCTCCTGATAAGCCGCGATTTGATAACCATAGTCTCCATTAAGTGGAGAGGAGGAGCCGATGGGCCAACTCCCGCCCGTTTTTGAAATACTCAGGCCAGGTCTCCCGCCTCCCCTACAGCTTCACCCCGAAGCCGCCGTTGTGGCTGACGATGCGCAGTCTGGTGGGCGGGGCGAAGTGGGTGCCCAGGATCAGGGTGGCCGTATCGGCATGCGCCTCCAGGAAGGCGCGCCGGGTGGCGATGCCCAGCTCCGGATTCCAATCCACCCGCGAGAACCAGTGGGGCTCGGCGATCTGGGAGGGATGGTGGATCATATCGCCGGTGATCACCGCCTCCTGCCCCCCCGAGGACAGCCGCACGCTGCAATGGCCCGGGGTATGTCCGGGAGTGGGCAGCAGGGCGATTTCATCTCCGATACGGTGGGTTTCCTCCACTATCTCCGCCAGCCCGGCATCCACGATGGGCAGCAGGCTGTCCCTGACCACCTCCCCCTGGTTCTCATCCTTCGTGTCCTTCCAGTACTCCCACTCCTTGCGGTTGAACAGGTAGCGGGCATTGGGAAAGGTGGGCGCCCATTTCCCGTTTTCCAGGCGGGTGTTCCAGCCCACGTGGTCCACGTGCATATGGGTGCAGAACACGTAGTCCACCTCTTCCGGCTTGACCCCCGCCGCCCGCAGGTTCCGCAGATAATCGCTGGTCATGTGATCCCAGAGGGGCACATCGCGCTTGCGGCCATTGCCGATGCAGGTATCCACCAGCACGGTATGATGGGGTGTGCGCAGCACGAAGCTGTGGATGCTCAAGCGCAGCTTGAGGTCTTGCTCACAGAAATGGGGTACCAGCCAGTGGCGGTGGGGCTCCAGATCGCCGTAGGAAAGCTGGGGAAAGAGAAAGCGGGGACTGATGGTCCAGATCATCTCCTCCGCGCGGGTGACCTGAACCTTGCCTACCTGAAGCGCCTGCATGGATTAATCCGAAATGACTCTCAAACCGATTTAACCGGCGCACTGGCGGCATTTTGTCTGGAACGGAGACGGCGCGAGGGCTCCCATTGTCAGCCGCGCCGCGGCTCGCGTGGCCGGGCCTTGTCTACCCGCAGGGTGCGCCCCTCCATTTCCAGTCCGTTCAGTTTTTCGATCGCAGTGCTGGCCTCCTCCTCGCTCCCCATCTCCACAAATCCGAAACCCTTGGAACGTCCATAATAGGAGTCTGTGACGATTTTCACCGATTCCACCGTTCCCTGCTCGGCAAACAGTTGCCTAACCGTGTCCTCGTCCGTGGAAAAAGGCAGGTTACCTACATAGAGCTTGCATGTCATGGCTCCCCTCTCTGATGCTGCTAATTTGTGGTGTGGACATTACTTAGATTCAAGTGGCTCAGAGGTCAAGCATTGTTTCTCCAATCTTGCCAGCCCCGCTCCCACCGTCGGCGGGCGTGCTGCTCACAATTGAACCTCATGCCTTTCCATGATAGAGAAATGAGTTACGGCAACCGCCACAGCCCGGACGCGGCCCGGTCCAGCCGGGGCGCCGAGTACGTATGGGGGACGATCCGTTGCGGGAGGAACCATGAACGCGGAACAAAAATATGTAGACCTGCACCAGGCCCAGCACCCCCTGATGCTGGAGCGGATTGTGCGGGGCAACCGGGCCTGGATTTCCGGCAAGGTGAGCCGCAAGGACTGGACGGTGCCCATGCCGCGCAAAGCCTGGCGGGAGGTGGAGCGGTTCCTGGAGGTGATCCGCGGGGAGCCCCTGCCCCTGCTGATGCTTTCCCCGGATCAGTTCGGCATGCCTGAATGCCGGGAGATGATGCTGCGCCTGAAGCGCATCCTCACCAGCGGCATCGGGATAGCCGTGCTGGACAGGCTGCCCCTGGACGAGCTGACGGTGGACGAGGCCAAGGCGGTGTACTGGGTGCTGGGGCAGTTCATCGCCACCCAGGTCGCCCAGAAATGGGACGGCACCATGGTCTACGACGTCACCAACACGGGCCGCACGCCAGGCTACGGCGTGCGGGCTTCATGGACGGATTTGGAGCTGTTCTTCCATACGGACAACGCCTTTGCCATCGCGCCGCCGGACTACGTGAGCCTGCTCTGCCTGCACCCGGCGAAGAAGGGCGGGATCAGCCGCTTTTGCAGCCTCTACACGGTGCACAATGAGATGCTGAAGCGCGACCCGCGCCTGCTGGCGCGGCTTTACCAGCCGGTGTATTTCGACCGGCAGGCCGAGCACGCCCCCCAGGACCCCAAAGTATCCTGGGCGCCCATATTCAGCTATGACGGCAAGCGGCTCAAGGTCCGCTATTCCCCCAAGCTGGCCAGGCAGGGTTACAAACTGATGGGTGAAACCCTGGACGGGCAGGCCGAAGAGGCCTTCGCCGCGCTGGACGAGATCATCAGCGACCCCAAGCTCTGGATCGAGCTCCGCATCGAGCGCGGGCAGATGCAGTATTTGAACAACTGGGAAGTGGCCCACTTCCGCAGCACCTTCGAGGACTACGCCAATGCCAAGAAAAAACGGCACCTGATCCGGCTCTGGTACAGGGATGAAGGCCGGCGCTTTTACAATGGCTAGCCGCCGGCCCCCCTTATCAATCCGCCATCCTCTCCCGCCATCCCGGTTCCTGAGCGCGCGCCTTCTCCCCCGCGCTGGGCAATACGGTGCGCGGGAGGGCCCCGATGAGCCAGGCTACTTTTCCTTGCGCATGAACTTCTGAAAGCACTGGGCCGTGAGAGGCGCCAGTTGCTTCGCCGCACCGGAGGCGGCCACGACTTCCCCGATGTAGAGGTCGCCCCGGCTGTCGGCCCAGATGCCGTGGGGGGTGATGAAGTTGCCCGGCAGCACCGGGTCTTCCCCTCCCAGTTGCAACTGGATTTCCCCATCGGGATTGGTCATGGTCATGCGCGCGATGGGGGAGTGACCTTCCGGCGGATCGGCCATGAAGTTCAGGTGCGGGCCCGCGTTGCGGGCAAAGACAAATCCCAGTTCGGCGATATAAATATTGTCCTGGCCGTCGATGAAGATGTCGCAGGGCCGATTCACCCAGTTCCACTCCCGCAGGAATTCCCCATCGGGAGAGAATATCTGCACCCGCGAGTTCTCCCGGTCGCAGACGTAGACCAGGCCCTGGCTGTCCAGGGCCACGCTGTGGGGCAGGTTGAATTCGCCGGGACCGGAGCCGGGCCGTCCCCAGGAAAACAGGTGCTCTCCGGCGGCGGAAAACTTGTGTACGCGGGCGTTGCCATAGCCGTCAGAGGCGTAGATTTCCCCCGTTGGCGTGACGGCGACGTTGGTGACCCAGTTGAAGGGCCCCGCCTCCCGCGCCACGGGCGCCTGCTGAGGGATGTAGCCGGTATCGCTGCCCTTGCCGTCCCCGATCTTCCTCACCGGCTCGCCCCCGGTGGTGAACTGATGCACCGTGTGCGCGGCATCGTCCACCAAATACAATTCATCCTGGGGCGTCATGAACACGCCGTGGGGACGCTTGAAAACGCCTTCCCCCCAGGCGTCGAGAAACTTGCCCTCCTTGTCGAACACGATCAGCGGATGCTCGCCCCGCGAAAAGACATAGACCCGGTCCTTGCTGTCCACCCCCACCCCCACCACCTCGGTGAAGCTCCACCCCTCCGGCAGTTGCTCCCATCCTTCCAGCACCTCGTATTCAATCTTCTGCGCGCCAATGGCCATGCTTCCTCCCGGATTGTGAGCGCGGCGCGGCGCCGCATGCCTCGGCGGTGGCCCTTCCATGCGCCCCGCCGTGATTGGATGGGTTGCCGGTATCATCGATAATGCGGCCTGCGATGGCAAGACTGATCGGGGGTGGCGTTTTTGCCGCCGCTTCTAGTAAGATGCGGGCGCAACGGTCCATGGATACGATAATATGATAAGCAGGCGGGGCGGTACGGCGGCCGCGCTGGCGATGATTTTGCCGATGCCACCGGCGATTGCAGTGACGCATTCACCGGTGGCTGGGGAAGTAACATGGTTCAGGAGGGCTCATGATACCGAGCAGGAAAATAATTCTCGTCAGCACCGACTTATCCGACGTGGCCAACCAGGCCATCCAGCACGCCTACGCGGACGTGGACCCGGGCGGCGAGGTGCACCTGATTCATGTGATCGAACACCAGGACCAGCCCAACCCCCTGTATGCCCACTACTCCACCGACGAATTGAACAATCCCGACAAGCGCAAGGAGGTTGCCGCAAAGGTGGAAGCGGAACTGACAGCGCTCATCCCCTCGGACACCGGCGGCAAATCCGTGGAAACCAAGGTGGGGGCGGTGTTCCATCCCCACGTCGCGGAGGGCATCCTGAAAGAGGCCTCCGAGCGCAAGGCGGACGGCATCGTCGTGGGCTCCCACGGCCGCTCGGCCCTGAGCCAACTGCTGATGGGATCGGTGGCGGAAACAGTGCTGCGGGGCAGCAATCTGCCGGTGCTGATCGTGCCCCACAAGAAGCAATAGCCGAGCGCGCAAGGCCGGCAGCCGTGTGGCGGGCGCTCCCAACCCCAACCAGACCTATCCCCCAGGCAGGCCGCGCAAGTGGGCGAAGTCGGCCTGCATCTGATCGGCGATGCCTCCCCGGTCCGTGCCGAAGAGCACCAGCTTGACTCCCTTGGCGATCCAGGGCTCCGCCATTTCGTAGGAAAAGAAGTGGATCACCAGGGGCACCCCCCGCGCCGTGCAGGTGTCATGGATGCGGCCCACGGCCTCTTCGTATTTCGGATGCTGGTACTGGGCCGGCACACCCAACTGAATGGTCAGGTCGTTGGGGCCCACGAAGGCCGCGTCCACTCCCGGCACGGCCAGCAACTCGTCCAGGCGCTCCAGGGCGGCCACGCTTTCGATGCCGATGATGAGCAGGTTGTTCCTGTTACGCTCTTCCAGGAACTGGCGCGTCTCCTCGCTGGGAAACTCCCCGCCAGCCACGGCCTTTTCCACCGCATCGCCCTTGAGGGGCAGGAACTTGGCCGCGCCCACCACTTCCCGCACCTGCGCCACGGTTTCCACGTAGGGTGTGAGCACCCCCTGGGCGCCGCCGTCCAGGGCCATGGTCACGTAATGGGAGGAGGGGATGGGCACCCGCACGATGGGCACAATCTGTTGGGCCACCAGCCGCTTCATCCAGTCCGCCGTTTCCGGGCGGGAGAAGGGGGCGTGCTCATTGTCGATGATCACGTAGTCCAGCCCCATTTCCTCCAGCCGTTCGTCCCCCGCGCCCACGCGGGTCGTGACGAACATGGTGCCGCATACCCGCTGGCCCGCGCGCAGGGCCGCCTTCAGTTCCTCTCCGTTCATGGATCGATTCTCCCTTACTGCTCCTCCAGCCATTGGTTGAAGCGCGGCGCCCGCTTCCCGCCAAATGCCCGCACGCCTGCGCGGGCATCCGCATGGTGGACGGCCATGACGACGCGGACGGCGATGCCGGCACCGCGCCGCCGAAGTGTATTACCGCATCCTTCTGATTACATCACTGGCCGGTTCCCGCAAGAGGACGTTGGGCGCCGCGGGAACGGCGTAAGGGAGGGGCGGCCAAGGGGTTGGTGGCCTACAGCTCTATTTGGTTCTGATCATCGAATCGATTGGATTCCCCATACCTAATCCAAATCCAATCTTTCTCACGGCCTGGTTGTAGTCGATCAGGCTTTCTCCGTAGCCGGT
>JAPUIH010000049.1 GCA_027297205.1 SAR324 cluster bacterium
GCGCGGCGCCTTTCCTGTTCGGTCCGGATAGGGTAATGAAATTTTCCGCGGCTCCGGAAGGGGGCGAGAAGCCGCAGGTGCTGCCCGGCAACCCGTCAGATGACTATCTCCGCGAGGCGTTGACGGCAACGCTCGAGGGAACTGTGGACGTCGTGTTCGATTTCAAGGTGCAGGTGCGCGGTAAGGAGGAGGGGCTGGGTATCGAGGACGCCACATTCATATGGGACGATAAGCAATTTCCCTTTGTCAACATGGCGAAAATCACCATCCGGGCCCCCCAGCGGGATATCAACACGCCCAAGGCCCTGGAGCGGTGCGAAAACCTGGTCTTCAACCCGTGGCATTCCCTCGCGGCCCATCAGCCGTTGGGGGGCGTCAACCGCTTGCGCAAACCGGTTTATTTATCTTCGGCGGAACACCGCGGCGCCTGACGGCGGAGTCCCGTGCCCGGAAGAGACCAAGTGACTTGGTTAAAACCCGGCTAAACAGGCGTATTTCGTTTCTGTCACCAAAATACTGCGCAAAATCCACGCTTACTGTACGAGTACCCGCGTCAGATTCTCCAAGGTCTCGCGGCGGCGGCGCGAGACCGCCCCCATCCTTCCGGCCGGCCAGCGCCATACGGACAAGTTCGGCGCGGTGGACTACTGTCCCTGGCCGGAGAATATTTCCCGCCGGCTCTCCCTGCCGGAGCGGCCCGGCTTCGGCGCTTTCCTGAAATCCCACGGCTTCGAACTGGCCTGAAGGGAAAAGGCATAGTCCGCGCGGAACCACCGGCGGCAATGCGGCGTACCTTAAGAGTGGCTGGGCCGGGTATGATAGTATGGATGCACCGCCCCCAGGGGTGTATTCCCCGCCTATACGCGAAAGGTGCGCCATGAATCTGATTGCCCGGCTGCTGTTGCTGCCTGCCCTGGGCGCGGCCCTGGGCATCGGCGCGGAGATGGCACAAGCCGGCGCACGGGGCGAGAGGCCCCTGCAATTGCAGTGGGACGTGTTCGGCATCAGCGCCGGGGTTCACATCGACAAACAGTGGTTCCTGGGTGTCACCCACCGTCCCAGACTGCGGGCGCACAGGCTCGATGCCAACGATTTCCGCAGCCGCGCGGAAATATACGACCAGCGGGGCGTGGAGCGGTTTGACCTGCAGCTGGGGCAGAAGGATGCCCTGGAACTGCGCTACAGCCCCTTCGAGCACGGCCTGTATTTTGCCCTGGGCCTGCTGCGGGTCAAGGGCGACACCCAGGATGTGCTCTTCGATAATCGGGCCCGCGTGGTGGGTGACGGGGCTTATGTAACCGGATTGCGGGTGCGCGTGCAGGGTCGGGAGCAATCCGCCCCTGCCGTGGGCATCGGATTCAACCACGTCTTCCCGTTCGGGCTCTCCCTGGGCGCAGGCGCGCTTTTTGGCCTGGGCCACGCGGAGACGCCGCGGGTGCAGGTGGAAGCCACCAATCCCGCGGTGCTGCAATCCGATCTGGACAAGTTCAAGCGTGAAGTGGAGGATGAGTTTTTCGATTTGCCCTTCCTGTTTCATTTCGCGATTGGGTACAATTTTTAATTGCCGTGCGGGCCGGGCGGATTGCCGTGGCATCGCGCAGCATTTCAATTTCAGGAGAGGGTATGAGTATTGATGAAGCGGTGCAGTTGATCTGGGAGGAAGGCCGCCAGGGACGGTATATGCCGGAGTCCCTGCGGGGCAAACTCAATTTCGACGAGGGCCTGCGCGTCCAGTTGGGCGTGCTGGAGCGGCAGAAGGAGTCCGGGGAGCGCCTCGCCGGGTGGAAGATCGGCCTGACCTCCGAGCGCGTGCGCAAGCGCTATGGTACCGACCAGCAGCCTTTCGGCCATATCATGGCCCACCGCGTGTTCGACTCCGGCGGAGAGGTGCCCTGGGGGGAGATCATGAACTGCGGCATCGAGCCCGAGTTGTGCTGGACCATCGGCGAGACCCTGCGGGGGCCGGGCATAACCCGGGATCAGGCCCGCGCCGCGGTGGCGGGAGTGTGCGCCGGATTCGAGATCAACGAGGGCCGTTCGGCCGGGAGCGACGATTTCCCCCTCGCCATCGCCGACAACATGAGCCAGTGGGGCATTGTCTGTGGCGAGGGCCTGACGCCGGTGCCGGGGGATTTCGACTTCGATGCCCTGGCGGTGGAAATGCGACTGGGGGATGAGGTCAAGGCCTCCGCCGTGGGGCGCGACGTGATCGACGACCATTTTCGGTCACTTTCCGTGCTGGCCAACAAGCTGGGGGAATACGGCCGTCCCCTGGAAGCCGGGCAGCGCGTGATCACCGGCTCTTTCGCCAAGTTCGACGTGACCCAAGGCCAGACCTGGCGGGCCGAATTCGCCGGCATCGGCGAGGTGCGGATGTCCTTTTCCTAGGGGAGAACCTCTCCTTTCGCCACGGCGCTGAGGGGCGCCGGGCGGTGTGCCGTTTCCCCAATTTATTCGGTATATTCCGTCCGTAAATAATGATATTCGTGCCTGATAATTCCCTGAAACATGAAAATAATTAATTGCATGCTGAGAGGGGGAAATGGCCGAGCAAACAGGGAAGAACCTCGTCGTGTTCTCCGATGGCACGGGCAAGGAGGGGGGCGAGTCCCCCAACTCCAACGTGTACAAGCTGTTCAACATGGTGGAGGACCGCACCGAGCGCCAGATCGCTTTCTACGACCGGGGTCTGGGCACGGGTTGGCGCAAACTGAGCGGCATGGCCGCGGGCAGGGGAATATCCCAGAACATCCGTGAGTGCTACCAGTTCATCTTTGATAACTACCAGGCCGGGGACAAAATTTACCTGTTCGGGTTCAGCCGGGGGGCCTATACCGTACGCAGCCTGGGGGGCTTCATCAGCCTGTTCGGCATGTTGCCCAAATCCCGCCCGGAATTGATCGAAAAAGCCTACAAGATTTACAAAATTGCCATTCCGAACCAACGCGAGAAACGGGCGCACATTTTCCTCTCCAAGCACCACACCATGCGCAGCCCCATCGAACTAATCGGGGTATGGGATACCGTGGGCGCCCTCGGATTGCCGTTCAAAATCCTGGACCTGCTCAATCCCCTCAAGCATAAGTTCCACGACACCACGCTCAGTCCCAGCATCAAATACGGATTCCACGCCCTGGCCATTGACGATGAGCGCCTCACCTTCCATCCCACATTTTGGAATGAGCGCAAGATCGAGGATCATCAGACCATCGAGCAGGTCTGGTTCGCCGGCATGCATACGGACGTGGGAGGGGGCTACGAGGAGCAGCAACTTTCCGACATTGCCCTGCAATGGATGGTGCGCAAGGCGGAAGGGGCGGGGCTGCATATCTACCCTAAACACAAGGTGCGGGTCAGCCCCGATCCCGACGGAAAGATGCACAATTCCAGGAAGGGGCTGCTGGGCGGCCTGTACCGTAAGAAGCAACGCAATCTGGATGACAACATCCTCAGGGCCAAGGTGCATGCCAGCGTGATGCAGCGCAAGCCGGACCGCCACAACAATCCCCATAACAAGTACCATCCCTGGATACTGGACGGGCCCCACGAAATGGTCAGCTAGCCCGGATATTGCCCAAAATAGGTTCTGGGGGAGGCAACGCTGGACTCTCAGCGTCGCAGGCCCCCCAGCCCCCACTGCAACTTCACCAAGCAAGTTTAGAACTACCCGCTCCAGCCGTTCACATGCAGCACGTCGGCCAGGGGCTGGCGCCGGGCGGGCTTGAAGTCCGTTCCCAGGGTATGGGCGGTGGGAATCAGGCCGCCCTGGCTGATGCGGTCATAGGGGATGCCCAGCAGTTCCGCGGCCTCCTGTTCATGCACCAGATGCAGGGTGGTCAGGCAGGTGCCCAGGCCACGCAGGCGCGCGGCAAGCATGAAGCTCCAGGCGGCGGGATAGACCGACGCCCACATGGAGGCGCTGGAGGCGCCCTGCGCCATGGGAGCGCGCCCCTCGCTGCAGGGTATGACGTGTACCGGCACCTCGTGCATGTGATCGGCCAGGTGGGCCGCGGAGTCCATCACACGCTTTTGCTGGGGGGCGCGCTGGGGATCGTCCGCGTACAAGGCGCCCGCGGAGCCGGCCGAATCGCGGTAGACGGCGAAGCTGCGCCGGTAGAGTTCCGCCAAGGCCGCGCGCTTGTCAGCATCCGTCACCACCACGAAGTGCCAGCGCTGGGCGTTGCCCCCCGTGGGGGCCTGCAAGGCCAGTTGCAGGCATTCCTGGATCAGCTCCAACTCCACCGGCCTGGTCAGGTCCAGCCGCTTGCGCACGGCGCGGGTGGTGGTCAGCAGTTCGGTGGCGGACAGATCGAGAATTGTCATGGTTGCTCCGGATAGGGATGCTCTGGATAGGGATGATTAGGTGCCGCGGGGGCGGATACGCGGCGTCTGCGCCATCCTGCTTCCGGCGCGGGAGTTGCCGGCTCAGTCCAGCAGATCGTAGCTGCCCAGCAGATGAATGCGGTGTGGCAGCCCCTGCAAATCCTTGATACAGGCGGCGCTTTGGGGGTTGTTGTTGAAGTCCAGGTAGAACACATAGGTCCAGGGGGTGACCTTTGCCGGGCGGGATTCCAGCCGGCACAGGTTCAGCTCGTGGCGATGGAACACGCTCAGCAACTCGTGGAGCAGCCCCGGCCTATCCTCGTTGGGCTCCACCAGCAAGGAGGTCTTGTTGCGGCTGAAGTCGTAGCTCTCATCCGCCGTGGTGCGGCGCACCACCACGAAGCGGGTGGTGTTGTTCTGGTAATTCTGAATGTCCTTGGCCACCAGCAGCGCCGGATGCTCCTCCCCGAAATCCAGGGGCACGATAGCCGCCGCCTGGGCGCCCTCCGGCTGCTCCAGCAGCCGCTGACCTGATTCGGTATTGGAATTGCTGAACTCCACCCGGCCCTGGGGCAGGCTGGCTGCCAGATACTCGCTGCACTGGTCGAAGGCCTGGGGATGGGAGTAATACACCTGCACCGTGTCCAGGGGGGCGCGGGACAGCAGGCTGAAGCGCACGTGGATATTGATTTCCCAGATGATGCTCAGGCGGTGTTGGACGATGTAGTCCTGGGCCTGGGTCACCGTGCCCGCCACGGAGTTCTCGATGGGCACCACGCCCAGGGCGCGGCCCTCCGCCTCAGTGCGGGCCAGCACTTCGGGGATGGTGCGGGTATATTCGATGGGCAACGCCTCTCCCCCCTGCCTGGCACGCAGACGCTGGGCTGCCTGGTCGCTGAAGGTGCCCTCCGGTCCAAGGGTGAATATGCGCGAAGGAGTATGATCCATGGTGCGTGGAAAGAGGCGGAGCGCCTAGGCGCCATTCTGCGTGGCCGTCCCGGCATCGGAAAGCTGGTAAGGCTCGCCGGAATCCAGAAAAAAGGCCCGCGAGAAGCGGCGGTTGCGCCGTTGCTGAAGCAGCATGATGGTGTCCCCCGCGGCCAGGTGGTCATTGCCCCGCGGCACGAAGATGCCGTCACCCCGCTTCACCGCGCCAATCAATACACCACTGGGCAGGTTGAGGTCGGAGATCGGCCCCGAATTACAGCGCATGCCCGGCTTCAGCTTCAACTCCAGCAACTCGATGTCACTGTTGGGAAACATGAAGAAGGACTCCAGGTTATGCCCCCGTACGAAGCGCAGGATATTACGGGCGGTGAGCAGTCGCGGGCTGAAGGCAATGTCGATGCTGGTGCCGGTCATCAGCATGGGAATCAGCTCGGGCTGCTTGGTGAGGGCCACCACCTTGGAGGCCCCGTTGAGCTTGGCGAGCATGCAGGAGACCACGTTGATCTGATCCTCCGCGGTGACGCTAATGAAGAAATCCGCATGCTCGATGCCCTCGCTTTGCAGGGCTTTGGAATCGCTGCCGTCCTCATGAAGCACCAGCGTCTTGTCCAGGTACTGCGACAGCCACTCGCACTGCTCCTCGGATATTTCCAGGATGCGCACGTCCAAGGATAACTTTTCCAGCCGCTTGGCCAGGGCGAAGCCGATATGCCCGCCGCCATTGATGTACACTCGTTTGCTGGGGCGGGAGGAAAGCTTCAGGTACTTGAACAACCGTTTTTTCTGGCTGCGCTCGCAGAAAAAGTACACCTCGTCCCCGGCCTGGATGATCTCGTCCGCGGAGGGAATAAAGGGCTGTCCCTTGCGTTGAATGAGCGCGATCAGGGTCTGGGGAATCTGCGATTGCTGCCCAAAGTCCAGCACAGACCGCCCCGCGATGGGGTTTTCCGCGGCAATGGGCACACGCAGCAATTGCAGGCGGCCGGATAGAAATTCCGTATAGTCCGTGACCTGGGGGTTGGCGACCAGGCTGGCCAAATGTTCCGCCGCCACCTCGTAGGGATTGATGATCAGGTCGATGCCCAGGTCTTTCTTGTCGCTGAAGGAAGATTCCTGACCAAAGTCGATGGTTTTCACGCGGGCGATCTTTTTATGCACCCCCGCCTCTCCGGCCAACAGGCAGGAAATGATGTTGGTCTCGTCGTAGTTGGTGACGGCCACAAACAGCTCCGCCTCATCGACGCAGGCTTCTTTCAGGATCGCTGAGTCAATGGCGTTGCCCTGAATGGTCCTGATGTTGAACTCCTGGCGCAGCGTTTCCAGGATGGCCGGGTCGCTGTCGACGGCCACGATTTCCACCCCTTCCCGGTACAGGCTGCCGATGACGTGATATCCCACCTCACCGGCTCCGACGATCACGACTCGCAATTCGGGTGCTCCCTTGGCTGTTCAGGAGGTGCGCGGTACCGCCGCGGGCCTCGCAATTTCGAAGTGGCGCGATCCGCCACCACGGGACAGGGGCGCAAACCGCGCGGACGTCATGGGCCCGCCGCCGCCTGCTACCTGAAAAATAGCCGAAATTCGGCAGTGGAAGCAAGGGCAGGATCGGAACCGCGCCATCGCCGGGCAAGCCTTTCCAAGCCGTCCGAATTCCTTTACCATGTGAAAATTGCAATCCGCGCGCTGGACGCGCGTTCCCCGCGGTGCGGCGAACGCAGAACGGTATTTTACATAGGGAAAGGCGGGGATGGAAGCCTCCCAGGTCCGGTTCGGCCGGGTGACAGTATATTTCGGGGAAAAGAACGGCAAGTATCCCGACGGAAACCAGTTGGTGGTGACGGGAACGGACAGCAAGGTGGTGTTCGACACCCCCTTGTCGGCCAATCGCCTGCAGCATGAACTGGCCGGCGCGGATATGGCGATTTTGGGCCATGTCCACGAGGATCATACCTGCGGCTTGCATTTGCTCCCCGATGCGGAGGTGTTCGCGCCCGAGGCGGATGTGGCGGCGCTGCGGAGCATGGAAGGAATGATGGCCCATTACGGCTATGCCCCGCAAACCCTGGCGGCGATGGTCCCGCATATCGTGGATGATTTTTACTTTCAGCCCCGGCCCGACGCCCAAGGCTATGCCGGCGGGCGGGTGTGGGAACTGGGCGGCAGCCGCGTGCGCGCCATCCACATGCCGGGCCATACCCACGGACACTCGGTGCTGCTGGTGGAGCCGGAAGGCGTCGCCTTCATTGGCGATATCGACTTGTCGGGCTTCGGGCCCTATTACGGGGATGCCTGTTCGAACCTGGAAGAGTTCCGGGAGACCCTGGAGCGGATCGAGCATATGGAGGCCAAGGTTTGGGTGACATCCCATCACAAGGGCATCATCACCGAACGGGAGCAGTTTGTGGCCCTGCTGCATGCCTTCAAGGACCGCATCCGGCAGCGGGAAGAGGCCATGCTGGCTGAACTGGCGGGCGCGGGGCGCACCCTGGAGGAGCTGGTGGCCCACCGCTTCCTCTTCCCCAAAGGCTATCAGGGACTGTTCGTGGAAGACGCGGAGCGCATGACCATCCGGGAGCATATGCGGGCCCTGATGGCCCAGGGCAGGGTCAGCGAAGAGGAGGGCCGTTTCGTGGCGAGGGCCCCCGCGGGATAGTGTGCCCCGCGATTTTTGCAAGGCAGCCCCTATCACTCAATTACCGGCTGGCGCATGCCTGGCATGCGCCCGCAATGGCAGGATGAACGAATGATATTTAGCAGGTCCTACCGGCTTACCGGCGCTTCCCTCGACGAACTGGAAGAGGGGGGTGTGCCTGCCGACAAATTGCAGGCGCTGAAAAAACTGGTCGGCCGCAGCTTTGCGACGCGGCAGGAGTACCTGCTGCACTTGGATGAGGTGCTTGCCGCTCCCACCTCCCCGGCGGAACGCAAGCTGTACCTGAAATACGGCCGCGGGAGTTTCCTGGGCCTGGAGAGGTTGATCCCCCACCGCTCGACCCGCGAATGGGTGGAAGCCCTCCTATTCGCCTTCGTGGTGGCGGCGCTGGTGCGCACCTTCTTCTTCGCGCCTTTCAAGATTCCTTCCGGCTCCATGGTGCCCACCATCGCGGTGGGAGACCACATCTTCGCCACCATGTACAATTACGGTATTCCCGTGCCATTCACGGATACCAAGCTCTTTCCGCGGGAAATCTCCCGGGGCGACATCGTGATATTTCCCTATCCCCTCGATCCCTCCGTGGACTACATCAAGCGGGTGGTCGCCCTGGGGGGCGAGACGGTGTCCATACGCGGGACGACGGTATATATCAACAATGAGCCCCTGGACGAGCCCTATGCCTATTTCGACCCGATTTTGAAGCTGGCCCGGTTCGGCAACAACGGCGAGTACATGGAAAAATTCGGGCCCGTCACCTTGCCGCCGGGGATGTTATTCGTCATGGGAGACAATCGCCTCAACAGCAGGGACAGCCGGGAATGGGGATTCGTGGATGGCTCCACAGTCAGGGGCAGGGGCCAGATCGTCTATTGGTCCCACAATCCGGATGAAAGCTTCCTGAGCGGCTACCAATGGGGCCGCATCGGGACTCTTCTGCGCTAGGCGCATGCGCCAGCTTTTGCCCGCCAGGTGCGGGCCCGAGGCCGCCATGATCGTCCGCCACCACATCTTCCGTTCCGCCACCCTGCTGCTCGCGGGGCTGGCCCTTTCCTGCCCGAGCCTGCTCGCTCAGACCTCCTCCTTTGCGCCCCTGGTCAAGCAACAGCGGGATAAAGTGGTGCATATCAGCATCAAGGCCAAGGCCCGCCCGCGCGGCCGCGGCGGCCCGCTGCCGCCCTTCCGCTTTCCCGAACCGCGCCAGGGCATGGGCTCCGGCTTCATCGTCGGCGCCAAGGGCCTGATCGTCACCAACCATCATGTGGTGGCCGGCTCGGGCGAGATCGTGGTGGTGCTCTCCAGCGGCCGTAGGTACGAGGCGCAAGTGGTCGGCGTGGATTCCCAGACGGACCTGGCCCTGCTCAAAATTGACGGCACGCAGTTGCCCGTCATTGAATTCGGAGATTCCAGCATACTGGAAGTGGGAGACTGGGTGCTGGCCATCGGAAATCCGCTGGGGTTGGATTACTCCGTTACGGCGGGTATCGTCAGCGCCAAAGGCCGCAACATATTCGATTTGGACAATCTGGCCTATGGCGAGTTCATCCAAACCGATGCGGCGATCAACCCCGGCAATTCGGGCGGCCCCCTGTTCAATCTGAAAGGGCAGGTGATTGGCGTGAACACGGCCATCAGCAGCAGGGGCCAGGGCATAGGCTTCGCCCTGCCCAGCAATTTGGTGGCGGAAGTGGTGCGCCAACTGCGCGAGCACGGCCGGGTTATGCGCGGCTGGATGGGCGTGGTCATTCAGGAATTGAACGGCGAGCTGGCGCTGATGCTGGGACTGCCGGAGCGCCAGCGCGGGGTGTTGGTGGAAGAAATCGTGGCCACCGGTCCCGCGGCGGCGGCGGGCATCGAGGAGGGAGATGTGCTGACACGCTTTGGCGGGACACGGCTGGAGCGGGTGCCGCAATTGCAAAAACTAGTGGCTTTCAGCAAGTTCGGCAGCGCGGTGCGGATGACCGGCCTGCGCCGCGCCATGGAAGACAGCCCATGGGAGAAGCTGCGCTTCACCGTGCGCATCGGCGAACCTCCCAGCACCGCCGCCACGCCTGATGCGCCCCTGCTGCGCCGGTTCGGACTTGCCGTGCGGGAGCCGTCCCAGGCCCTGCGTCAGGGGATGGGGCTGCAGCCAGGCGTAGGGGTGCTGGTGGAAAAAGTGGCGCCACGGGGACCCGCCGCCGGAACGGGATTGCGCGAGGGCGACGTCATCCTGGAAGCGAACCGGCGCCAGGTGGGCAGCCGCGCGGAGTTCCACAAAATCCTGCGGGAGGCGCGCAACGACCGTGTCCCGCTGCTGGTCAAGCGCGACCGGCAGGTACTCTATCTTGTATTGCCCAACCGCAAGCCCTAGGCTATGCTCCTGCGGTTGCAGGCCCTGCCCGGAAGCGGGACAGCCGCCGCCAATGTTTCACCCTTCCCAATTTGGAATTCCCCGCACGATGAATAGAAAACGAATCATAAAAGCTGTGTTGATCTGTATGGCCTGTGCCCTGCTGTTGAGTTTACCCGCCGCTTCCGCGCTGCCGGCGAAACTGGGTTTTTTTGAAAAACTGAAAATGCTCTGGATCTCCTACAGCATTGGAAAATACACCGAGCCGTTCACGATTGCCGAGATCGAAGAACTCCGCGAGGCCATGCCCACCATCAAAACCAAGAACCCCAAGCTCTACAAGGATCAGAATAAGACGGAGAAAATTCTGCTGCTCTTTATGGTGCTGGAGGAAATCACGCTGCTGGAGGAGGCCGGGCAGCCCATGGACAGCCTGGTGGGCAAGACAAGGGGCGAGGTGGCCCAGGC
>JAPUIH010000005.1 GCA_027297205.1 SAR324 cluster bacterium
CGCCGGTTGCACCGCGGGCGGAGGTGACAAGGCGGGCAAGTCCGTGCTGAAAACCCGCCAGGGTGAAACCGGCATCCAGGTCACGGAAAGCGAAGAGGATGGCATCCAGGTGATACTGATCACCACGACTTTCCGCGGCCAGGAATCCTCGGTGGTGCTGGCCGTGGATCTACCCAATTATGCGGTTGTAATACCCCTCTCGATCGGCCAGCAGCAACCGGCCGGGGCGGCAGGCCTGCCGCCTGGCGCGGCACCGGGTTCAGGCTCTGGGGTTGGACAGTTTCAGGACCTGCTGATCGCCCAATATTTGGAACGGGCTCAGACGGCCATGATTGACGGCATCTACAACGAGGCGCTGCGGCAGGTGAACCTGGTGTTGATGGTGCGGCCGGACCATGTACCGGCCCACTCCATGAGGGGATCGATTTACTACGCCATGGGCAACTTCGAACTGGCCAACGAGGAATGGGAGCAGGTGCTCACCCTGGATCCGTCGAATGACGAGGTGCGGGGATTCAAGGATTTCCTGAAAAACCGCCAAGGCGCCCCCCAGCCTCCTTTGCCGGCAAGCCTGCCAGGACAAGGTGCCGCGGCCCCTGAACCGCCGCGTTCCGCTCCGCCCACGGCACCTAGTGGAGCGGCCCAGTAATGCGAAACAGCAACCCCGGATTTGGCCCGAACGGGCACGCCAAGGCAAGAGCGGCGTGGTGGGGTGTGCTGTGTGCGCTGGTATTGGGGCTGGCGCCGGGAATGGCATCCGGTCAGACGGAGAATCTGCTCGACCGTATTTCCAACGAGCGCATGCGGAAATTTGAAGGGCAGTTGACCGACAATATCAACGGAGCCATGGGTCGGTATGTTTCCGCCAAGCAATACGTGTTGTCCGTAAAGGTGATTTGGAACAGGGACGTGATTCCCGCCGTGCAGGCGCCGGGACTGGCGCCGCAGAGGCAGAAGTTGCCCGGATTTCCGATATTCGTGAATGCACCGGGCGCTCCGGTGGGAGACGATTCCACGCCGCCGTTTGTACGCATGGTCGTGAAGGTCTTGATTGACGAGACCCTGCCAGAATATTACGAGCGCTTTATCCGCAAGATTGTTCCCATCGTGGCCCGTTTCGACACGGCGCGGGGAGATCAAGTGGTTGTGCTCAAGGAAACCTTCCCGGTGCGGGAAAAGGACGAGTTGCCACCCACCATATCCGAGAAGGAGCTGATGGCGGAACTGGGATTGCCAGTTGAACCCAGACCGCCTAGCCAACCACCGGCCTTCGCACCCGGAGTGGCGGTGCCCCGCCGGCGGCCAGCCCCGGAAATACCCAGGGGCATCAGCCCAATCGAAGCGGCGCGGCTGGCCTATGACGAGGAGCGTTATCAGGACGCCCTGCAGATCGTGCAATCCGCTTTCCAGCGGGCCACGAGTAATATGGAGCGTTCGATATATCTGGGCATGGAAGGCTCGGTATTCTATACGATGAATAATGCCGAGGGCGCCAACGCCTCCTGGCAACGGGCCGTCACATTCGACCCCACGAACATGGAGGTGCAACGCGCTCTCAACTTCTTCCGTACTTTGTCGGAAGCGCAGCAGGCACCTAAAGAAAAATCACCCGAATCCGGCGAAGGCACACAATGAGCCGGCACGACGCCATATTCGCGCTGCCGTGGCATCTCCCGCGGCTACTTCTCGCACTGGCCTTGCTGGCCGCGCTGTCGCTGACCCCATGGGGCCTGCCCACGGATGCCGGGGCGGTGGAGTTCGCCACGCCGCCTGGCATCAATATAGAACGGCAGGAGGCACAGATTAAGGAAGAGGTCACAAGAAACGCCAAGGACCTGGTCGGTGACAATCTGGTCAGCGTGGTGGTTCATGTAGGCTATGCGCGCACCGAACCCCGGGATCCCAGGGGCAGATCACCGAACAAAATCAAACTGCCCGGCTTCAACCGCTTTATTACCTCCGATGCACAAAACCGCATTGAGCTTAAGCCGGAGTTCGTGCGCATGCGGCAAATATTCGTCATTGTCTCCGAGAATATTCAAGGCGACCTGAAGGCCATCGAGAAGGAATTGATCTCCCTGGGCGATTTTGAACGGCGTAAAGGCGACAATCTGCGGGTGCTGACGGTCAGCGGAGCCACCGCTGTTGAGGAAGGGAAGCGGGCGCAAAAGGAAGAAAAAAGCCAAAAAGAGGAAAAGCCAAAAAATGGGGCGAAAGAAGAGAAGCCACAATATGGCAAAAAAACCGTTTTGCTGCCGCCCATTAGTGAACCCAAGAGCACGGTGCACCTGCTCCGGGCCCGCACGGCGTATTTTAATGAGAATTACAACCGCGCATTGGACCACATTTTGAAGGCCATATCGGTAGAGCCCAATAATGCCCAAGCCTATGCCATGTTGGGCTCGCTGTACTTCACGATCAACTGGAAGAACCTGGCGATCAAGTATTGGGAGAAGTCACTGGAAATCGACCCGGAAAACAGGGAATTGGAAGACTTGGTCGCGGAAATTAAGAATCAATAATGACGCTCCACGAGGACATGTTGCCGAATCTGAAAAAAGCCGTATTGCTTGCGGTTGTGGCACTGCTGCTGCTGCATCCCCTGGGGTTGCGGTTGAGCGCGCAAGTGCAAGGCGCGTTGCTGGTCGACTCCCTGGAGGATTTTCAGCAGGAGCTGGACGGTTTGATCCGGGACCGCATGAATTCCATCGTGCCCAGCGGAAACTTTATCCTGCGCCTGTTCGTAGTGGGCAAGAACGTGGAGGTGCCGCGCCGCGTGCGCACGGGGGATGCCGGGGAATTGCCCGGTTTTCGGCGCAACACGGCGCTGCCGGATCGAACCGTGGATAAGTTCAGGGTCGATCGCATCAACGTAAACATTGTCGTCAATGAGGACCTGGCGCCAGCCGAACAGGAATACATCCGCACCATCGTGCCCTTGCTGGCCGAATTCCGGGAGGAGCGCGGAGACGGATTGGAATTGCGGGTGGTGCCACCGGTGAAGGTAGAGAAAGAGCGGCAGGAAGAAGGACCGTCGGTTCTGGACGGATTTCAGTTGGATTTGCGGGATTGGCTCCTGCTGGGTCTGCTGGGATTCATCCTGCTGCTGCTGCTGATCGTGTTGATCCGCGTGCTGATTACCCCCAAGCCCAAACCGATGCGCCCTCCTCCCTATCGTGAGGAACCGCAATACGCGCCCGAGCCTTATCCGGCTTCTCAGTCCCCGGCTGCCACGGTTACCGCCGGTGGCGCCCCAGCCGGCGCGCCGAGCGCCGAGGCACGGCAACAGGAAGAAGAAAGCATGCGCGAAAAGGAGTTGGAGCAGCAATTGGATACCCTCCGCCACGCGGTGGTGAAAAGCCTGTTTGCGCGCGTGGAACTGGGGAGCCAACTCGTTCAGACCTGGCTGGATCAACCGGACAAGGTGGGTGGGCTGATTCATGCCCTAGGGCCCTCGGTGGCGCGGAAGGCCCTGTTGCCCCACCTGGACCGGGAGCGTTATCAGGCCCTGGAGGAGGCCGTCTACCAGGAAACTCCGCCATCGGTGGACTCGTTGATCGAATTGCTGCGCGAAGCGAACTTGTTCTTGGTGGCACAGGATCTGGTGCATCCGGAGGAAATCCGGCCCGATCCTTTCGCCTTCCTCAGTAACTTGAGCCGCGGGCAGGTGGCGCATCTGGTGAACGAAGAACCTGTGCGCATCAAGGCCATCGTGCTGAGCCGCATCGATCCGCGCGACACGGCGGAAATACTGGACAGCTTGGATAAGGACATGCAGCTTGAAGTGGCGGTGCAAATCGGTAATTTCCAGTCCCTGCCCCTGGATATGGCGGAGAACGTAGCACGGGATTTGGCCGTTAAAGCTAGGGACCTGCCCGATTCCAAGACCGTGGACATTCAGGGCACCAAGAAACTGGTGGAGCTGATGGGCCGCACCTCCTACGACACCAGCCGCTATCTGCTCGATGCGATCAAAGCCAAGGACACCAAGCTTTCCGAACAGGTGGAGCGGCGCTTCTTCATGTTCGATGCCATTCCGCTCGTTCCCCAGGATCTGCTACCCCAGGTGGTGCGGACACTGCCCAGCAACACCATCGTGCAGGCGTTGCAGGGGGCGGACCCGGAAATTCAGCGAAAGGTCATCATGGCCTTCCCCGAGCAGGCCCGCACGGGCCTCATCACCACATTGCGTGCTGCCCAGTTTGACGAGGACACCGTACTGGA
Source organism: SAR324 cluster bacterium (assembly GCA_027297205.1). GTDB lineage: Bacteria > SAR324 > SAR324 > SAR324 > JACQKK01 > JAPUIH01. Next base: position 4,225 of record JAPUIH010000005.1, read on the forward strand.
AGCACGCCAGCAGGTCATTGTCGGATTCCAGTCCCTCGCGGAGCAGGGCAAAATTGACCTCAAACAAATCAGCGAAGCCTGGCAGGCCAAAGCTTCCTGACGCCCGCTATGCCTTTGTCCTGGTGCTGTTTTGCTCCCTCTGCTTTGCGGGCGACGGCTGGGCCAAGGAATTGCGCCGTTCGATGAGCTTCATCCGTCCCTGGCTGATGGGCGACGCCTATGTGGCCGTGGCGGACGAGTCGTCCATGCTCTTTTACAATCCCGCCGGGCTGGCCGGATTGGGAGAGCCTTCCGCCGAAGTGTTCAATTTCCAATTAAATGGCGACGAGCGGGTCAAGACCGCCCTGCTGGATCCGGACAATGTGCAATCCGAGTTCCAGAACGTAGACCAGACCGAGTTCCGCAGCCGGCTGGGCGAGACTTTCTTCGTCAATTTCAACATGCGCCTTCCGATTATCGTCCGCCCGGAAAGCGGCATTGCCTATGGCCTGGGGATCGAGTTTCGGACCTTCCTGGAAATTCTCGGGAATCCTATTTTGCCCAGCTTGCGCCTGGAACTGGTGCTGGACCGGGTCATGTTCTTCAGCAAGTCCTTCAAGGTCACCGAGAATTTTCTGCTGGGCTTTACCACAAAAGCGATCACCCGTATCGGGATCGATAAAACCCTGACTTTCGGGGAACTGTTCGCCGCCGGCAGCACGGTCAGTCTGGATAACGACCCAGCCTTCAACGATCTCCAGAATGGCCGCACCTTTACGGCTCTGGGACTGGATCTTGGATTGCTGTACCACCTGCCCTTGTGGAAGGACTGGGACCCCAGGGTCGGCCTCTCCGCCCTCAACATCGGCGGCGGAGACGCGGAGAATTTCCTGAGGGGAATGGAATTCGGCCCGCGCCCCGACCCCTTCTCTCCGCCGCAGGCGGGGGAGTTGCCACAGATCAACACCATTGGCTTTGCCGTCTCGCCAATTGTCGCAAACATCCGCTTCACGATGGCATTCGACGTTGTGGACTACAGCCGCACCGTCCTGCCCGGCGAGAACTGGAAAAAGCGATCCCGGCTGGGGTTTGAGATGGGAATCGGACCCAAAAAGGACGGAACGGCTCTATTCTCCGTTCTGGCGGGACTGAACGCCAACCATTTCAGCGCCGGCATTCTGAGCCGTGTCTGGATATTCGAGATCGGCTTCGGCAACTACACCGTGGAACTGGGCGACAAGTCCGGGGACAATCCGGACAAGCGCTTTCTATTCTTCTTTGGCGTGCGCATCTAGCAAACGGATTAGTCCCAATAATAATTGTTCCGCTTTCTCAATTCGCCTGTAACGTTTCCGGGCGGTTTCCAGACTTACCTGTAGAAAATTGAACCTTCCGGCCGGCACGGAAGCCGGCACCCGAAGGTTATTAATGCTGTTCCGCCAATCATGCGCCACTCGCGGGATCTCTTATCGGTGTCCGCCCACAGGGCTGGGGGCGGATCAAAAAAGGCTCCGGATAAGTATTTATTGAACCCAGGTTCCAGGAATAGCGTCTAATTCCATAAAATTATTGCAGGGTTTCTTGAG
>JAPUIH010000050.1 GCA_027297205.1 SAR324 cluster bacterium
CGTCTTCCATTTCGCTGGTTGGAATTGATTTTTTCGTCACGTTTTCCTCCAGTGAACGTCCCTCGGCGGTTTGAAATGTCCCCCGCGCTATGACCGTACTAGGGCATCGGCGAGTTTGCCACACCCGGTTCCCCTACCGGGCGACAGTCCCCCGACACGCCGAACATTTAACCTGGGGAATGAAGCGGCCATTGGAAAAGGCTTGCCCAGAATGTAGAGGATCTGGCTCATGGAAAGGCCGTCCAGCACCGGCATGTCGATGTCCGCAATGATAAGGATCGGGGTTCACAGCTACCGCTTTCCAGAGTCCTTCCAGCCCGTCCCAGCTCGACTAATTTAATAATCGGTTCCGCTGACTATTCATCAAATACCGAATCAGGTCAAGGCACTTGCCTTTGCACGGAATATGGGGTAAGCGTCGCTCTCCCTTAATTAAATTCAGATGGTTTGGAGCCGTGGGAGAGTTATGATCAAAAGTTGTGTTCTGGGGTGAGGTTGGGAAGGGCGGGCTGGAAGCTTGTTAGCGGCGCGATTTGTCGGGCAAGCGTTACGTTTACTCCTGGGTGGACGGCGTCTATATTCAGGTCCCATCGAACCGACCTTCGCCACGGCGCGGTTGAGAACCGCCAAGACCCGAGGCTGGCTCTCCAGAGAAACCGCCCCCGCCATGGTCTTCAAGTTGACTCTCTGCATGCAGAAAAGATGGCGGCAGTTGAATGGACCAGACTGGTTGGCCGAGGTGATCAAAGGTGTGGATTTTGAGGATGGCATGAAGATTGACAAATCGCCGCCTGATAAATTCAAAACACAATATTTGACCATAACTCGCCGAGGGACTTGGAAAATTCAATGGCATTCTTGAAATCCGATCAATTGGAGTTGAAGCATGGCAGCCAGGATTGTATTAGCCGAAGACGATTTGGATGCGGCTGAGATGCTCAAGGTTCTCATAGAGAATGCCGGATACGACATCGTCAGTGAGGAAACGGGATCTACAGCCTGGGAAAGAATTGCAAAAGACCTGCCCGATCTGGTGATCCTGGATTGGGATATGCCGGGAATGACGGGGCTCGAAGTTTTGAAGAAAATGAGGGAAAAGCCCGAAACAAAAGAAATCCCAGTGATCTTCTTCACAGCCAACAAGGATGAGTGGGATCCCAGAATTTCCATGCTGTATAATATCGAGGCCTACTTGATAAAACCGGTAAATCACGATGAACTTTTAAAGAATATAAGCCAGGTGATTAAGCGCAGCTAAATGCCGTCCCCTCTCTCTTCCTTGCATGGTAAATCCCGGTCTGCCTTCATGTGATATTCGGCCGCTTCCCCGTTTGGGGAGGCAGGCATCTTCGACTGAAAATCCAGTTGGAGAGCCTCGGTATTAATATTATGAGCAGACAGATTCTCGCCTATTACCGCGATCGTAGCCGTGGCCAGCATTTACGCAAAGCACATTGGGGTCGTACTGGACTCCGGCCTTTAGCGAATTGATCATGGATTTTGCGAATGACATCGTCATCTGGATTGAATAGACGGCCCATTGAAATCCTTCAATGCTGGTAACGAGGCATCATATTGAGCCGCAAGCCGGTACCGGCGGCCGAATGCCCTCGTCAAGTGTGCGTTGCAAAACCCTGCCATAAAAGGGTGCTGTCCCTCCGGGTGGTCCAGAGGATTACTCCTCTAGGATCAGGTGCGGTTCTTCCTGGAAGGCACCGCAGCAGATGGTGGGGGTGATGCGGGCCGGGGATGTGCCGGGGGCTGGTGGATCAGCGGAATTGTGTTGCGCTCGGCGGGATTTGCTGGTTTTCAGGAATCCACCACCGGCCCCACGCACCGCGAAGCCCATCTGATCCAGGTAAGCCTGCGCCTTATCTCTTTGATCACCCTGGATTTCCATTCGGCATTCCTTCAGGGCACCCCCAGTCCCGCAGTGCGTTTTCAGCGTCTTGATCAACCGGGCAAAATAATCAAATTTGCGCGGCAGGTCGAACACGGCGGCTACGGTCTTGCCGCCGCGTCTTAGATCGTGCGCCGGCGCACCCATATGGCTGAGGGCGGATGTAGAACCTGGCCCGGTCAGCCAACACCCGAAAGAATCACCGAGGCTGTGGCCGTCAGAGAGAAGTAGCGGGATTCGCGTAACGAGAATCGAGCAGCAAGAATCGGCGGTGGCACACGATTATGAATCCGGGTACAAATTAGGAGGCGTAGCGGGCAGACTTACAAGTGGGGCGGTCCGCGGCCACAAATTTCGCTTCAATCTGTAGTTGCGCGCGGGCCGGCCTCGGCCCCGCAAGAATAAGGAGGCGCGCCATGAAGGTTTTGGATATTTCCACCGTGGCTATCCTGCTGCTGTTGGGCGGCTGCTCGGGATTCGCCAGCTTCGAATACGATATTCCACTTCAGAAGGTGCTCAAAGGGGAGGGCGGCTCGGCGGAAATTGTAACCACCATTATCGGCGGCGCCAAGGAGCAGGACGAGACCAAGTATATATTCGAAGATAACGCCATGCGCATGGAATGGCATACGAGCGTGGATTTTCACCATTTCAAGCTGACCAACAAGACGGATCAGGACATCACCATTCTATGGGGCGAGGCGGCCTATCTGTTTCCGGGGCGGCCCAGCGAGCGCATCGGCCATTTTTCCGGCGGCGCCGTCATCCGCACGACCGACTCCGGAAAACCCTCCGTCGTGGCGGCACGCGCGACCATCAAAGACGCCGTATTCCCGGCCCGGAAGAGCCTGCTCAGGCTATATAACCAACCCCTGTTCAAGTTGGATAAAGCGAACCGCAAGTCCTCCCAGGCAGTTATCAACGAACTGCGGGGCAAGACCGTCTCCGTGCGCCTGCCTATGGTGGTAAGGGGCCGGAAGATCGGCTACCGGTTCGTTTTCCTGATCCGGGACATCATCATCAAGGATTAAATTCAGCAAGTAATTGAATCAGCAAGCACCAGACGGCGGGCGCCGGCCCTGGCCCCGCGGCGCCTTACCCGGTGGCATTCGCCGCCGATCCGGTTTATATAGGAGCCATACACCCCCTCGTGTGAAATTCGGCGCCAAGGGACTGTGCGGCATGACCGGCGGCCCGGGCGCCTGCATGACCGTGCGCGGCAGCCGCGACAGCCGCCCGGTGCGGCGGCCATGCCGCAACCACCACGAGCAATCAGGGGCCCGGGGCCCCTTCCGCACACAAGGAGCAATACAATGGGCGAAGCCTGGATCATCGACGCGGTGCGCACCCCCCGCGGCAGGGGCAAGAAAGACGTGGGCAGCCTGAGCGGCACCCATCCCCAGGAATTGATGGCCACTACCCTGCGCGGGCTGGCGGCGCGGAATACCATCGACGTGAAGGATGTGGAGGACGTGGTGACCGGCTGCGTTTCCCAGGCGGGAGAGCAGGGCGCCTGCATCGCGCGCAATGCGGTGCTGCTGGCCCAGTGGCCCCAGGAAGTGCCGGGGGTGACCCTGAACCGCTTCTGCGGCTCGGGCCTGCAAGGGGTCAACTTCGCCATTATGGGCGTGCAGGCGGGCGCGCAGGAACTGGTGGTGGGCGGCGGCGTGGAATCCTTGTCCCGCCAGCCCATCGGTTCCGACGGCGGGGGGCTGGACGGCAACAACGAGCAACTGCGCGATCTGCATCCCATGGTGCCCCAGGGCATCTCCGCGGACCTGATCGCCACCCTGGAGGATTTCTCCCGCGAGCAGGTGGACGCTTTCGCCCTGGACAGCCAGCAAAAGGCGGCCAAGGCCCTGGAGAAGAACCGCTTCGATAAAAGCCTGATTCCCGTGCTGGACCGGGAAGGCAATGTGGTGTTGGATCACGAGGAATTTCCGCGACCTGAAACCACCCTGGAGGGTCTGGCCGGGTTGGCGCCGTCCTTCGAGGCGATGGGCGCCTACGCTCCCCATGGAGGAGAGACATTCGACGAAATGGCCCTGCGGGTCTACCCCCAGGCGAAAGTACTGCGGCACGTACACCATGCGGGAAATTCCAGCGGCATCGTGGACGGCGCGGGCGCGGTGCTGGTGGCTTCGCCGGAATACGCCAAGGCCCACGGCCTGAAGCCGCGCGCGCGGGTCAGGGCCATGGCCTCCGTGGGGGCGGAGCCGGTGATCATGCTCACCGCGCCCGCACCGGCCAGCCGCCGGGCCTTGCAAAAGGCCAAAATGGAAGTGGGCGATATCGACCTGTGGGAAATCAACGAGGCCTTCGCCGTGGTGCCCATGAAGACCATGCGCGACCTGGAGATCGATCCGGAACGGGTCAACGTCAATGGAGGCGCGATCGCCCTGGGCCACCCCATCGGGGCCACGGGGGCCATGCTGCTGGGTACCGTGCTGGACGAGCTGGAGCGGCGGGATGAGGAAACCGGCCTGGTCACCATGTGCATCGGCGGAGGGATGGGTATCGCCACCATCGTCGAACGCATTTAGGCGCCAGCAAACAAGGGCCGGGAGGGGCCGCCCTGGGGGCCGGGAAGCCCGGAACAGGCGAATCCAAATTGCGGCGCAAAGTATCCGCGCAGGCATGCATGATGGGGGCATCGCCTCGCGCCAAGACGGTCCCGGCGTAAGCCATGGTTCTCACGCCGTTTTGCTGCTATGTTGTATCTCCCTTGCAGGAGAGTTGGAGGAGAGGCGGGACCGGTCCGCAATGGGTGGCAACACCCCGGCCGCCTCGTAGGTTGATAAACCTTGCGAACCAGGTTACCGCGCCACATGCTCCCAATGGTTCTGTTGGGCCGCCGGCCGGTGGAGTAACGGCTCGATGGGACGAGCCGTCCCGGCGCTCGCAGTCCGCCCTGATTCGCGGCGGTGAATATGCCGCGTATTCAAATCCGCCGGTGGTTGCCGAGAAGCGAGAGCAGAATCCCGGCTCTTGAATCGTCTTGAATTTCGCGAAATGCCCCCATCCGACCAGAGCTCCAATTCTACCGCGGTCAGCGTAGCGCAGGCGGACCTTGCCGCCCTGTTCGCGCAACGCGTGGCCCTGAAGGAAAGCGAACTGGCCAGGGTAAAGGCCAACGCCGACCAGGGGCTTGAGTCGTTCAACGCCCTCAATGAAGCCCGCCTGCAACTGGCCTTCGAGTATTTCGACGAGGACATGCGCAAGGCCCTCTTCGAAATCCTGTTCCTGCTTCACGTCAACGATCCCAAGCTGGCGGATTTGCAGTACACGGCCCGCCGCTACGAGGATGTGGACGGCGTCCGCAAGCAAGTTCCGCGGGAACTGACGGCCAACCTGTATTTGGAAGGTGCGCCCTGCGGCGTGCGGGGCATCGAGAACCTCTCTCCCGTGTTCCGGGACGCCTTCCAGGATTATGTCAGGGATACCTTCGGCATGTCCGCCAATGGGCGTGTGGCCCCGCGGGACTGCCCCATCATCCAACTATCCGCCGGCGGCTCCATCGCGACGATTGGCCACAAGTCCGGGACATCGGACCTGGATCTCAACGTAATGTACGATCTGACGCCGTTCCAGCTCAACAGCGCGGAGTGGAGCAACGAGACCTTCGCACAGTCTCTT
>JAPUIH010000051.1 GCA_027297205.1 SAR324 cluster bacterium
GCTGCTGCTGGTGGGAAGCTATGGCTTGATCCGCCTGTGGCAAACCAATTCCGATTTCCGGTTGTTGTCTTTTGGGCTGTTCAGGCGCCGCCGCTAGTTCCCGATCGCCATCAACCGGAGCTTGGTTGCGCATGACCGAACTGCAAGGCCTATCCGATCAATCCCTGCTGCCGCTAAAGCGCCTGGCCGAGAAGGAAAAGGGGCCACAGGCTGCCTTGTTCAGAAAGTATGCGCAGCTCTTTCTCAGGCAAAGTGCAGCGTCATATTTCGCCGGGCACCCCCCGGAAATTGTGCTGGAGTTTCTGAGGGACCGGTTTTCCTATCTGAAGCACCGTACTCCTGGCACAGCCTCAATTCGTATCGCAAGGCTGAAATCCGGCATGATGGGCAGTGCGGAACCGTCGACCTTGATCGAAATATTAACGGGCGATGGGCCCTTCCTGATGGACAGCGTGCAAGGCGTTCTTGCCGCCTGGAATCTGCCCCTGCACGCGATGTTCCACCCCATCCTGCGTGTGCGGCGTGATGGAAGAGGCAGGTTGACCTCTGTCCAGGAATTCGACGGCGCGGGTATGCCGGAGGTGCAGATTCTGCTCGTCACGGATGCCATCCCCGCTGGCGTGCAAAGAAAACTGCAATGGGAACTGCAGACCACTCTGGACGATGTGATCTCTTGTGTGGGTGATTTTCCCGCCATTTCCGCACAACTCGATGTTCTGCACGTGGAGTTGTCCGGTGGCCCCCACTCCGCCTCCTCCGCGCAATTGTTGCGCTGGTTTCAGAAGGACAATTTCATCTTTCTGGGCATGCTTCCTTTTAAGGCCGGCGGCCGAGCGGGGACGCGAAGCCGCCCTTTGCGCCCGCTTGGAGAACAGGGCCTGGGGCTTTTGCGTTCGGGACGCGGCGTGCCGGCCCACCGCAGGCGGCTGCAAGCCCAGGCCGTCAGTCTGATGGCTGGGCATGCGGGCAAGTACCCGTTTTTCGTGGTGGAGGAGAGTTACGAGCGCTCCAATGTTCACCAGCGGGATATTGTGACCTTGCTGCTGCTGTCGGCAAGGAACCCCGCGCAAGGTGGATACGCCTGGGCCGTCGCCGGAGTTTTTACGCGCCATTCCCAGCGAGGAGACGTGCGGGAGATTCCCGTGCTGATGCAGAAAACCTCGGCGGCTTTGCGCCGCCTGGAACTCGTGCCGAGGAGCCACAAATACAAGGAGCTACTGGATTTTCTGAACGGAATGCCGAAGCTGGATCTGTTCCGCCTATCAGCGCGGGAGCTGGGGCGCATCCTATCATTCGTTTTTTCCGTGACGGACCATCCGCGAAGCGCGGTCGAGTTCGCCGTGGGGCCGGACAAGCATTCCTGCCGGGTGTTGGTGGCATTCCCGGGCGGATTCTTTCCACCCGAAAAAATGGAAGCCATCCGCAAGCTGCTTGAAGTGCGGCTGGGCTGTGAAGCCAGGCATAGTTTCGTCATTCGGCTGGGCATGTTTTCCCTGTTTGGTTTGCTGTTCCATCCCCCAGGTCCCTTGCGGATCGGCGGCGCATACCGGCGTCGGCTGATCGCGGAAATCCATAACCTGCTGCGCACCCGGGAGTTGCGCTTGCTGGAAACCTGGCTTGCCTCCGGGCATTGCGAGGTGGATGAAGCAACGGCGCGCGCCCTTGTGGCCGCCTTGTCCGAAGAATACCTGGTGGCCCACGAGGATGGGGAGATTCTTGCCGATTTAAATTGCCTGGCGCGCTTGCAAAGGGATGGCGTCCGGCAGCTTGACCTGCGGCCGGGAAATGGCGGCGGCATGAAGATTGTGCTCTACGACCGGGAGTTTTCCTCCTTAAGCCGCATTATGCCCATATTCACCAACCTGCGCCTGCACGTCATTGAGGAAAGAGCTTTTCAACTGGAACTATCCGGGCGGGAAGCGCACATCCAGTATTTCCGTGTGCAGTCACCGGGGGAGCAGACCATCTCCCCTGCGCGGGACATGGAGCGGCTGCGGGGTCTTCTGTTTCCCGTGCTCAGCCAGGAGTTGGAGAACGATTCCCTGAACGCCCTCCTGTTTTCCTGCGGCTTTGACTGGCGCCAGATCAGCCTGATGATGATGCTGCGCAATTACCTGATGCAGGTGGGTACGGTGTATACCAAGCGCACCATCAACGAAACCCTGGAGCGCAGGCCGGCGGCAACAAGAGCGCTCTACGGGATATTTGATGCACGGTTTAATCCCGCGTATCCCGTGACCAGGGTCGGAAAGCTCCGGGCATCTCGCACGGCCGAGCTGTACGATGCCATGGAGGATATTGACAACCTGACCGAGGATCGGATTTACAAACGTTTCTTGAATCTGATCCAGGCCGCGGTGCGCACCAATTACTTTCAAAACGCGGACAACCCGGTATTGGCGCTTAAATTCGACAGCCGTACCATCGACGAATTACCCCATCCCCGCCCCCTCTATGAAATCTGGGTCTTCGGCCCGTTGATGGAAGCCGTCCATCTGCGTGGAGGCATGATCGCCAGGGGCGGCATCCGCTACAGCGATCGACCCGACGATTTCCGCACCGAAGTGCTGGGACTGATGGACACACAGATGAAGAAGAACGCACTGATTGTGCCCGTTGGCTCCAAAGGCGGATTCGTAGTGAAAAATCTTGCCCCCTACGGTGGCGATGCCCGCAAGGCTGGCGATGCGCAGTACGCGGTGTTCATGCAGGCCCTGCTTTCAGTAACGGATAATCTGGTGGGGGGCAGGATCACTCCGCCTCCGAATACCCTGCGCCATGACGGAGACGATCCTTATCTTGTCGTTGCAGCGGACAAGGGGACGGCCCATCTCTCCGATACGGCGAATGCCATTTCCAGCCGTCATGGCTTCTGGCTGGGAGACGCCTTTGCCTCCGGAGGTTCCAATGGTTACGACCATAAAGCGATCGCCATCACGGCGCAGGGAGGCTGGGAGTCCGTGAAGCGTCACTTCTGGGAGATGGGCTCCGACCTGGCAAAGGAGAGCGTGCGCGTGGTCGGCATCGGGGACATGTCCGGGGACGTGTTTGGTAACGGCATGCTTCTCAATTCGCGCATGAAGCTCGTGGGGGCCTTCAATCACCTGCACGTGTTCCTCGATCCCGACCCACATCCCGAGGACTCGTTCAAGGAACGCAAGCGGTTGTTCCGCCTGCCCCGCAGTGGCTGGAACGATTATAATCCTGCCCTGATCAGCCGCGGCGGAGGCGTGTATCCACGAAACGCGAAGGCTATTTTGTTAAGCCCGGAGGCGCGGCAGTTGCTCCAGGTGCATAGGCCGGAAATAAGCGGCGAGGAGACCGTGCGTGCCTTGCTGGGCCTGAATGTGGACTTGATCTGGAACGGCGGCATTGGCACTTACATCAAATCCGCGGATGAAAGTGATGCGGAAGTGGGCGACCACGGCAACGACGCCGTGCGCATCAACGCCCTGGAATGCCACGCCAGGGTGCTTGGAGAGGGGGGGAACCTGGGGCTCACTCAGGCGGCGCGCGTGGTAATCGATGAGGCGGGCGGAAGGATTAACACGGACGCTATCGACAATGCCGGCGGCGTGCACATGTCCGACCAGGAGGTTAACCTGAAGATTCTGCTGGGCAGGCTGCTGGCCGCGGGCAGATTAAAAAGTATGGAGCAACGCAACCGGCTGCTTCGGCAACTGACCGGGGCCGTTACCGGCACGGTCATTCACCGCAACTACCTCCAAACCATTACCCTGTCCATGGACCGGCTGCGCTCGGCGGCTGACGTGCAGCCGTATTTGAGGCTGGTGGGCGTGCTCGCGGGCGAAGGGCGGCTGGACCGCCGCGCCGAGCGTATCCCCAACGCGGATGCGATGCAGGTCTTTCAGGCCCGGGGCAGCGGCCTGCCCAGGCCCGTGCTGGCGGTGTTGCTGTCTGGGGTCAAGATGGTGATCGTTGACAGGTTGCAGGCCTCCAGCCTGCTCGACGATCCCTATCTGAAAAAATTCTATCTCGAGTACTTCCCCGCCGCCCTCGTCAGGAGCCATTCCATTGACTCCGTTGTGCATCCCCTGGAGCGGCAGATCAAGGGCACGGTGGTGACAAATCTGGTGGTGGACCAGGCTGGCATGGCCTTTGTTCCGGAAACCGCCTCCTATACGGGGAGGGACTGGCCTGAGGTCGTGCGGGCCTATCTGCTTGCCGACGAAGTAAGCCAGGCCCGCGCGCTGCGTCAGCACATTTATACGCTGGATTACAAAATGCCCGCCGCTGTGCAGTACGAGCTGCTGATGGGTCTGGAGGATTTTCTGGCGGACTTCGTCCGTGACGTACTCATGCATGAAGGGGAGGGGAAACTGAAGTTCGACAAAATACCGAAGCTGCGCAAGGGTCTGGAGACATTTCAAAAAATGCGCGTCCGCGGCGCGGGCGCCGTGCAGCGTAAGGAGGTGCAGGAGCGGGCCCGGGCATGGTGCGGCTACGGCATGCAGCGTGGCATGGCGGAACGGGCCGCCTGGCTGCCACGGCTCAAGGGCAGCCTCGCCATGTCCCGTCTGGCGGATGCCGCGCGGTCGCCCATTCCCCTAACGGTCCAGCTCAGCCAGGAGCTGGATAGCCGCTTTCGCCTCGCAGAAGTGGAAGCAGCCGTGAACGCTGTACCGGGAGCCGATCCATGGCGCAAGCAGTTTGGGGATGGCCTCTTGCGCACAATCGCACAGCGGCGGCACGCCATCCTGGCAAAAATTCTGCGGGCCAGGGCGGGACGGCGTGATCCCCAGGCATGGTTGGCGGCATATCTGGAACGGCAATCCGGGCCGTGGCGGGTGTACGAGGCCACCCTGAACCGGGCCTTCGCGCAAAATCAACCCGATCTGGTTGCGCTGGCGGTTGTGGTCGAAATGCTGGATAATTTTTAGCGGTGCGGCCGAAAAAGCCGCAACGGCAGGAACGCAAAGCAGGGAGACTCGTGAAGGGAATGCTCAGGTTGTCATTGCGCTGGACTTGGCGCTATGGGTTGATCGTGCTGCTTGGGGGCTTCATTGCCTACAAGCTCGCATTTACCTGGATTCCGATCTGGGCCCGCGCCTCTGAGCTTGAGGGAATGCAGGTCTCCCATCTTACCATGGAAGACGAGTCCGGCCGGCGGATTGCCCTGGGCGATTTCCGGGGCGAGCCCCTCATTCTTAATTTTTGGGCCACCTGGTGCGTGCCGTGCCGCATAGAAATCCCGTTGCTGGCCCATGCCTATCCCGATCTGAAGTCCCAGGGAAAGCAACTGGTCGGAGTCAATCTGCAGGAAAGCTGGCAGGCCATCAACAGATTCCGGGAGGATGTGTCCATGCCCTATCCGGTGTACAGGGACAACGGCAAACTGGCGGAAGCCTTGGGCATCGGGCTGTTGCCGGCGATTGTGGTGATAAACGGCGAGGGCCGGGTGCAGACAATCATGTATGGCTTCCGCCCCTGGGTGAAGTGGTATCTTGAGTGGTGGATATGAGCCTGACTATTGGGCGGGCTCCAGCCGGCGCAGCCAGGACATGATCGATTCGAACATGTACTCCTTGTATTCCGTCAGGCGGTGATCGCCTTCCTTGATCAGGAGCAGATCAATGCCAGTGGCGGGGCAGTCCTCCATAAAATTTATGCTCTCCCGCCAGTCCACCGCATCGTCCAGGATGCCGTGGAAAATCAGGGTGGGTGCGCTGTATTCCTTGACGAGGCGGCGGGGGTCGTAGTTCTGCGCATCTTCCATCAGGCCGTAACCCACCTGCACATCCAGCCACTCGTTTTGCACGCGCCGCAAGCCCCGCTCCTGCCATGCCTGCAACTCTTGCTGGCTGAGTTCTGAGCGCAGATTGCTGGGAAATGAAAAGGACGGTGCAATACAGGCCAATGCCCCGGCGCGTCCCGGATGCAGCAGATGGTACCAGGCCGCGACCGCCCCTCCCATGCTCGATGCGATCAGCAGCGGCGGCGCGATCTCCTTCGGAATCCAGTCCAGGGCCGCATGCAGGTCGGCGATGCAGCGGGACAGGGTGAGGGCTTCCATACCCGAGCTGGAATCTCCATGGCCTCGCATATCAAGAGAGAGAAAGTGCCATCCTGACGCTTGAAAGCGCTCGGCGAAGAAGGTGGCCTTTTCCCCCTGCCGGTGCGAGGCGAAACCGTGCACAAACACCGCCGCCCGGCTTCCCTCGGGTGTGGCGGGCACCGTCCAATCCACGGCGATCCGCTCTTCTCCCTCCACCGGTATGAAATGGGTTTCGCGCATGGACCGTGGCTCTCGCGGATCGAGTTGGGGTTTGCCGGCCCGGTCATTGTTCCGCTTTTGCCTTAGGAATTCAAGGCATCGGCACGTCCCCGGGGAAGGTCAACAAAATACAGTGCCACGCCTCCGGCCGCGAAAAATATGACCAGGCTGAGCAGGGCGCTGCGTGTATCTCCCGTCAGCAACAGCAAGGAACCGTAAATGAACGGTCCGGCAAAGGCGGAAAACTTGGAACTGAGCGCGAAAAAGGCAAAGAACTCCGCGTGCTTGCCGGGAGGAATGAGCGAGGCGAAAACGGAGCGGCTGATGGCCTGAGCGCCTCCCAGCACCAGCCCGATCAGCGCGGACATGACGTAAAATTCGCTCAGCACCTGCACCACCTGTCCGTAGGCAACCACGCCCGCGAATACGGCCAGGGTGAGGAAAAGCGTGTTTTTTTCGCCAATGCGGTTGGCCAGCCAGGCGCAGGCCAGGGAGCCGGGAACGGCCACAATCTGGATCATTATGATGGCCGGAATCAGTTCATTCAGTCCGATCTTTTCCGAAAACGATTGATCCAGGTAAATATTCTGCAGGGCGAAGGGTGTGGCGTTGGAAATGAGGGTTGCAATGCCGTCGTTGTACAGCAGGAACGCCCCCAGAAACCGCGCAGCCTGGGGATAACGTCCGATACCCAGCAAGGTGCTTTTTACCTCTTGCCAGGCCTCTCTCACGGGGCCGCTTTCCGCGCGCCTCCGCCGTTGATGTGGGTGCTCGTTCAGCCACGAGCAGGCCAGCAGCCCAAATCCCCCCCACCAAAT
>JAPUIH010000052.1 GCA_027297205.1 SAR324 cluster bacterium
GTCCATCGCGGTCCATTAACGCATACAGCCGGGATATGTTTGCGATGATTTCGCGTGGACTTCCGGGCATGGGATTCCCTCACATTCTCGGTACGATCGGTACTCAGCGGGCCAGCAGGATGCCCGGAAATGCTGGTATTAAAAGACCCTAACAGAATTGCTGCCGGAGGGGTCAAATCCGAGCGGACCGTGCGCGGATTGGTACTGTCATCTTAATGACCGGCGGCACGAATAACTGGTATCCGGCGATTTCAAATTTGGATTTTTAACCCAAAATTTGGGCGTGGGTCACCTCGTGCCACAGGTCAAAGCCACGATCCTTCATGATGCGAAAGCGGGCCTTTCGCTTATGAGATGAAGTGACCTGCACCCAGATTTCGGCGCAATACGATCGAGAACGGCAGAAAACCCCATCGCATTTGACCATCGACTGATAACTTGACAATACCCCTCGCAGGGTTCGGACGGGGTTTTTTGGTAGGGACAGGAGAAAAAAACGACGGGACTAAAATACAAAGTGGTACAATAAATGGGGACGAGAAATTTCGGATGGGGGCGAATCATTTTGCGAAAGCACATTGTTATTGTGCCGGTGGCCATGGCCCTGGCGGGACTGGCCATCATTCCGTATAGCCGCGGGGAATTCGCGGCCCTATTTTTCGGGATGCGCGGCGCGCTATATTCCGGGCTGGCCCACCATCGCTCGGCCCTCGCGGACTACGATCGGGTGATCCGGCTCCGGCCCAGCAGAGCGGAGGCATGGTTCAGCCGCGGCACGGCGCTGCTGGAGCTGGGCGATTATCAGGGTGCCGCGGGCAGCTTCACCCGCGCCATCGAGCGCAACGGAGACCATGGGAGGGCATATCGGGAGCGGGGTCATGCCTACGCGGCTATGGGGTTCAGGGCGCGCGCCATTGCGGACCAGGATCGCGCGATCCGTATCAACGCCCGCGATGCCCGTGCCTACAACCTACGGGGCAAGGCTTATCTGTCGCTCGGGTTGAACAATACGGCTCTCGCCGATTTCAGCCAAGCCGTCCGCTTCGATCCGGCAAACGCGGACGCCTTCTACCAAAAGGGACTTGCCCAAAGCGCTCTGAACCGCCACCGTGCGGCCATCCTGGACTATACTCACGCCATCGCTCTGAACGGCTACAGGCCGGAAATATTCGAAAACCGGGGCATTGCCAATCACAAATTGATGCGGCTGAAGAAAGCCATCTGGGATTTTGGCCGGGTGGTCTATCTGAGCCCCGAAAATGCCAGGGGCTATTATATGCGAGGGCTGGCCTACGCGGATTCCGGGGAGCGCAAACGGGCCATAGCGGACTTTGACCGCGCCATCGAACTGGAGCGGAGTTTTGCCGCCGCCTACATCAGCCGGGGAATAGCCAACAGCGTGCTGAAGCGCTACGGCCGGGCCATCGAGGACTTTGATTCCGCCATCCACAACGCTCCCGCCCTTGGCGAGCCGTATTACCGCCTGGGCGCCGTATACGCGGAGGACTTAAAGCAGTTCGACCGCGCCATCGAGGTGTTCACCCGCGCGATTGCTCACAATCCGCGCGACGCCCGGGCCTACATGGAGCGGGGCATCGTCTACGCCCGGGACCTCAAGCGCTACCGGCGCGCCATCGAAGAATTCGACCACGCAGTCGCACTGGATCCCAGACTGGCCCTCGCCTATTACAGCCGGGGCACGGCCTTTCACAAACTCGGCCGGGCCTGGCCGGCCTGCAGGGACTGGATTCGAGCCTGCAAACTGAAGTACCCCCCGGTTTGCATGTTTCTCGCTGCAAGCAACGCCTGCTAGCGGCAGTAGCAACCCTTATGGCCGCAGCCGGGGGAACAGATCATCGCAAAGCTCCAGAAGCGGAGTAGGTGTTGACAAGGGGCGGTACAGCCTGCTCGGCGCGCAAGCAGATTGTGGTGATTGGGCAGCCGGCGGCTGCTTCAGCCGAACGCCCTCGCCAGGAATATTGCAATCGCCAGGGCCCGCAAATACAAGCATGCCGCCTGTCCCTAGCGAAAACCCCGGCTGGAAAAGCTGGAGATTCCGATCGACTGCTCAGGCAGGTCCAACATTGACGCGGCCTGGCTCCCACACGGCTCCTGCAAGACCACCGAGGAGATGCTGGGAGGCTCCAGGAAGGATTGAGCGGTGTCCCTGCACCCCTCTTACACCCTTAGTTCACGCTGAGAAGCCAGCCGGCGACGGCGGAAAGCAGTACCACGAGCCAGGGCGGCACTTTCCAGAATGCCAGCAGACCGAAGGCCCCCAGAGTCAGGGCGAAGTGCGCCGGGGTGCGAATGGCGGAGGTCCAGACCGGGTCGTATAGCGCCGCCAGCAACAGGCCCACCACCGCGGCGTTGACGCCGCGCAGGGCGGCCTGCATCTGCGGCTGCCGCCGCAGCGCATCCCAATAAGGCAGTACGCCCAGGATGAGCAGGCCGGAAGGAAGGAAGACCGCGCCCAGGCACAGCAGGCCGATCAGCCACGGCGGTCGCCCGGCCCCCACGCCGATCATTGCGCCCAGGTAGGCTGCGAATGTGAACAGGGGGCCGGGGACGGCCTGCGCGGCCCCGTAGCCGGCCAGGAACGCCTCGCGCCCCACCAGTCCCGGCGGCACTACCTCGGCTTCCAGCAGGGGCAGCACCACGTGCCCGCCGCCGAACACCAGCGCCCCGGCCCGGTAGAACTTGTCCAGCAGCACCAGCTCCAAACCGCCCACTTGCCACGCGATGAGAGGCAGCACACCCAACAGGACAAAGAACCCGGCCAGGAAAACCAGCGGCAGGTGGCGATGGGACTGATCGACCGCGGCAACTTGCTCCGCCGGGGCCGCTTCGCCGGGGAGCAGGCGCCACCCGGCCAGCGCGCCCAGGATAATGGCGGCCATCTGCCCCCCTGTGCCTGGCCACGCCACCACGCCCGCCGCCGCCAGCAGCGCAAGGGGGGCCCGGCCGCGGTCGGGGCACTGGCTGCGGCCAATGCCCCACACGGCCTGGGCCACCACCGCCACGGCCACCACCTTGAGGCCCTCCAGCACGCCTGGCGGCACCGCTCCCGCGAAAGCCTCCAGCCCGTAGGCCAGTGCCACCAAGGCTGCCGCCGAGGGCAGCGTGAACCCAAGCCATGCCGCCAGCGCGCCTGCCGGCCCGCGACATAGCGCACCGATGCCCATGCCCACCTGACTGCTGGCGGGACCCGGCAGGAACTGGCACAGCGCCACCAAGTCGGCGTAGCGGGCCTCGTCCAGCCACCGCCGGCGCACCACGAACTCCTCCCGGAAGTAACCCAAGTGCGCCACCGGGCCGCCGAAGGAGGTGAGCCCGAGTCGAATGAATACGCGGAGCAGGGTCGCTAGCGTGGGGCGGTCGCGGGTCATCGGCAGTGCTCGGGATGGGCTAAATTAAGCCGCATTTTCAAGCTCTAGCACCTCGGTTCGCGTGGAAAATATGGCGATTGTTGGTGGAGATGGGTCGTAAGGAACGTCACCCCGGCTTATATGCAGGAAAATCTGTGAACTACCTGCTTAATTTTCACAGCTGGCGCCAAACCACAAGAATGAATGCAAATATCAGCAGCCGGGTCAGGTCAAAGCCGGTGTTGATGCCGGCGAGGCTTCAACCCTTCTGATCCCAAGCGCTGGACGCCGATGTCAACGATGCGCTGGTTTTGAAAAGTTCCGTATATTGGGATTTCTCTAGGGACACGTCTGGGAGACGATCCGGGTCAAAATTGGAAATTCCCGAGCGGTCAATCGGGATCCCCAGCCTTTCCTAGTTCCATCCAACAGACGCTTTCGAC
Organism: SAR324 cluster bacterium; assembly: GCA_027297205.1. Taxonomy (GTDB): domain Bacteria; phylum SAR324; class SAR324; order SAR324; family JACQKK01; genus JAPUIH01. The sequence goes on from JAPUIH010000052.1 coordinate 3,812, forward strand.
CGCAGCTCGAAAAAGTCAACCGGATCAATACGGACGAGGATTACGAAAGGGACAGGTAGAATGGCTTGTGAAGGGAGCTCCCATCGGTCGCGGCGCCGTCTTCCTCCAACGCCCCCACATGCGGGGAAATTCCGCTTGCAATGCCCCGCCTCACTCGCGAAACGGGGCATTGCATGCACTTATTGCGGGAAAATCGGCTTGGCCTGCGCATAGGTGTTCGGCCATACCACCTGCACCTTCTGATCGAGAATCTGCATCATGGCGGCGCGGGCGTTTACATTTTGACCGTCCGCCCCAAACATGATCGTTCCCTGGGGCAGGATGTGCTCGTTCACACGGGTTTTCGACAGCGCCTCGCGCAACGCTTCCCGATCCCTCGATCCCGACTTTTCCAATGCGGCCGCGAAGATTTTTACGCCCTGATAGGAATAGACGGCATGGGAGGGCATGACCTCATTAAACTGCCGCTTATAGGCGGCAAAGACCCGTGCTGTCATGGCGCTCTTGGGATTGGC
>JAPUIH010000053.1 GCA_027297205.1 SAR324 cluster bacterium
TCGTCAACCAGTTCGTGGGGGACGAGGTGCTGGCCCTGTTCGGTATTCCCACGGCCCATGAGGACGATCCCCGCCGCGCCGTGCAGGCCGCCCGTGAATTGCACGAGCTGGTGCGCGCAATCAGCCCGGAGGTGGAGCATAAAATCGGGCGGCCCCTGCGCATGCACACGGGCATCAATACCGGGCTGATCGTCACCAACCTGCGCGATTCCCGTGACGGCACCTACGGCATCACCGGCGATACGGTGAACACGGGCGCGCGGCTGAAAGCAGCGGCGGCTGACGATGAAATCCTGGTCAGCGCGGAAACGCGGCAGGTGATGGGGATGTATTTCGACACGGAGCCCCTGCCGGCCCAGGAGTTGAAGGGCAAGACCGCGTCCATGACCCTGTACCGCGTGCTCGCCGAAACAAAGGTGGAAACCCGCTTCGAGGCCGCGGCCCAGCGCGGCTTTACCGAGTTTACGGGGCGCGCGGCGGAAATGGCCGCCCTGGAAGCCGGCCTGCAAAAAGCCCTGGCCGGTCAGGGACAGCTGGTCACGATCAGTGGGGAAGCGGGACTGGGCAAGAGCCGCTTGCTGCATGAGTTCCGGGGCCGCCTGCGGCGGGAACAGGTGACCCTGCTGGAAGGGCGCTGCCAGGCCCAGGGCAGCAGCACCCCCTACCTGCCCCTGCTGGAGACCCTGCGCGGCGGGCTCAATCTGGAAGGACAGACCGAGCCGCCGGAGCAGTTGCGCGTGGCCCAGGCCACCATCCGCAGTATCGACCGGGCCCTGGAGCCCAACCTGCCCATTTACCTGCATTTGTTGAATATCCCCAGCGCGGCACATCCCCTGCCCGAAACCCTGCACGGCGAGGAACTGCGGCGGGCCATTCAGCTCGCCCTGTCCGCATTGATCACCATGAGCGCCGCGCGGCAGCCGGTGGTGGTGCTGCTGGAAGACTGGCACTGGGCCGACGAGGCCTCGGACGCCGCCCTGAAATACCTGGTGGGAGTGATGGCCTCCACCCCCCTGCTGCTGGTGGTCAATCACCGCCCCGAGTACAGCGGCGACTGGGGCCGGCCCAGCCACCTCACCCCACTGACCCTGCACCCCCTGGAGCCAGGCGAGAGCGAGCAGATAGTAAAGAGTGTATTTGATGCCGACGTGCTGCCCGCCGGGCTGGCGGAACGGATTCACGAACGCACCGCGGGCAATCCGTATTTCATCGAGGAAATCTGCCGCGCCCTGCTGGAGCAGGGCACCGTGCAGGTGCGGGAGGTGCGCCAGGCCGTGCTCACCGAATCCCTGGAGGAGCTGGCCTTGCCCGAATCCGTGCACGCCGTGCTGCGCAGCCGACTGGACCGCCTGGAGGAATCCCTGCGCGAGGTGCTCTGCCTGGCCGCGGTGGTGGGACGTGAGTTCTCCGGGCGCGTGCTGGAGCGGCTCCATCCGGACGGGATGCTGCTGGCGGGCTGTCTGGAACAATTGAAGGCCCTGGAACTGATCCAACAGGTGCGCCTGCTGCCCGACGCGGGTTACGTCTTCAAGCAGGCGGCCATCCAGGAAGTGGCTTACGAGACCCTGCTGCTGAAGCGGCGCAGGGCCTTGCACTTGAGTGCGGCGGAGGCCATCGAGGAACTCTACGGCGCGCGGCTCTCCGAATTCTCCCAGGCCCTGGGCCGCCACTACCGCTTCGGGGAATCCTGGGCCAAGGCTGCGCGCTACTACCTGGCCGCCACCCAGAGCGCCAAGGCCCACTACGCCTACCAGGACGCCCTGGGCCTGTGCCGCCGTGCCCTGGACGCCGCGGAAAAGGAAGAGGGGCTGGCGGCGGAGCGGGGGGATGTGCTGGTGCTGCTGGGGGACCTGCGCAGCTTGTTGGATGAGCTCGAACCCGCCAACGCGCGCTACGAGGAAGCCCTGGCCTTGACTGACGATGCCGAACGGCGGATTTGGATCGAGAATAAGGTTCACCGCCCACAATCCACGAAGCGGGACGGCGCCAAGCTTGTTTATTATGAACACGGAACGGGCGAGGAGACCCTGATCTTCGTCAATCCGATTGTCTACGGTTTGGCCGTCTTTCAGCCCCTTCTGGAACGGCTCTGCCAAGAATTCCGCGTGATCACCGTGGATTTGCGCGGCACCGGCGCCTCCGCTCCCCTGCCCAAGCCCTATTTCACCGACGCGCACATGGAAGACGTGCGGGCAATCATCTAAAGCGCCGGGGGAAAGCCGCTCACCTGCGTGGTAATATCCCGCGGTTCCAACATGCTGGTCAAGCTGGCGCTCGCACACCCGCAACTCGTAAAACGGCTGGTGCTGATTGGGGCGCCCATTGGCGGCGCCTCCGGCCAGGAATCGTCCTTTCCGAAGTTTGACTTGGGCGATGAATTTCTGGAGGCCCTCGAAGCGAAGGATGTCCTGCGCGCCCTTTCCATTTTCATTCCCACGGTGGTGTCCGAGCCCGGAACCGAAGCCCTGGCTGATTTACTACTGAATTCCCTGATCAGCTTGCCGCGGAAGTCGATTGAAGGGTTCTTTGCGAGCGATCCCGATATGGACATATCCAGCGTAATGCAGCAGGTAGCGGCGCCGACCCTGGTCATGCACGGTACGGAAGACCGGCGGGTACCCCTGAAATGCGCCTCGATTATTGCGGAATCCATTCCCGGCGCCGTGCTCCACCAATTTCCGGAATGTGGACATCTGCCCTGGATCACCGCGCCCGGCGAGTTCTGCGAGGTGCTGCGGCACTTTATGCGCACCGGAGAAGTGCCGCCCCAACCCGGCGCGGGCAAGTAGATCGATCACTTCCACCCCAACCCTCCCCCATCAAGGGGGAGGGAAAAAAATTGAATTCATCCACACCCCGCCACACCTGGTGGCATCTGTTGGCTGGAAATTACCGCCGCTGGCCCTCGCCGCCTTTCCTACCCGGTGCTAAAATTGTGTTTGAAAACCCTTATCCACCAGATTGTCATTCTGAGGCCCGTGCAGCGGGCCGAAGAATTGTTATCAGCCAGTTAAGATTCTTCGCTTCGCCCTTCGACTCCGCTCAGGACAAGCTCAGAAAGACATAGCGGCGGATTTGTAAGATAAATGGTCCCAAGTACGGTAGGGGAAGCAACGCGCACCTTGCAGCGATGCAGCTCCCCAGTTGTCTTACTTCCACTGTCACCACCCTAGTGTTTAAGTTTTTTAAAAGGCGTCACATAAATCCGCGGGTGCTTTGCCCCCGCACCCCCAGCAGGGAGCACGCTCCCTGCACCCAATTTAAGCCGGGTTTGGCTTCCAGCCACCCCTGGCGCTGGGGGTCTGGGGGAACTGGTTCCCCCAGATTCTAATTCGTGAAGATTCCGGGCGTAGGGGAAG
>JAPUIH010000054.1 GCA_027297205.1 SAR324 cluster bacterium
GGGCGTGTGCTCCCGGATGGCCTGCCGCCACAATTCCGGCTGCGGATACTCCTCGCTGCCCAGCTCCGCGAAGAGCTGCTGAAAGCGCTCCCCTATCCGCCGCCGGGCATCCGCCAGGGCCGCTTCGGCCTCCGCTTGCCGATCGGCGAATCCGGGCCGGAAATCGGCGAGCACCCGCGTGAGCGCCCTGGCCTCCTCGGGAAGCTCATGGGTCTGGGCTTCCTGAACCATTTGCACCCGGTTTTCAACGCCGCGCAGCAGCCAATAATCGTCCAGGTGGGCGCGCGCGTCCTGCTCTTCCAGCACACCGGCTTCCACCAGCCGCGCCACGGCCTGGGCGTGGGAGGTGACCTGCAATGCGGGCTTTCTCCCTCCGTAGAGCAGTTGCAGGGCCTGTACGAGAAACTCATTTTCCCGGATTCCCCCCGCTCCCAGCTTAAGGTTCCGTTCCAGCCCGGCGCCGTGATTGCGGTTAATGTCGTGCTTGATAATGGCCATGCCCTCCACCGCGCTGTAATCCAGGTAGCGGCGGTACACGAAGGGCCGCACGATTTCCTGGAAGCGCGCGCTCACCGCGGGCGCCCCGGCCACCGCCCGGGCCTTGAGCAGGGCGGTGCGCTCCCATTCGCGCCCATGCACGTCGTAGTACTGGGCCAGGAAGCCCAGGGACGGGGCCAGCAGGCCGCTCTTGCCCTGGGGCCGCAAATCCACGTCCACCCGGAAGCCAATGCCGTCGCCCGTGGTGGTGCTGAGAAGGCGCACCACCTGGCGGGCCAGCCGGTTGTAGAACTCGTCTCCGCTCACGGCTCCCTCACCGCCCTTGCTTTTGCCGCGGGGGGCCATGGCCTGCCAGGCCGCCCAGTAGTCCGCCTCGGCAAGGGCGGGATGCGGCGTTTTTTTGGATTTGGCCAGGGGACGGCAGAGGGACTCGTCCCCGTCATGAATGAAGATCACGTCCACGTCGGAGGCGTAGTTGAGCTCCCTTCCGCCCAGCTTGCCCATCCCGATCACCGCCCCCAGGGCCACCGCCCCATCCTGGCGCAGGGGCAGCCCGTGGCGGGCCACGCCGCTCAGGAAGGCATGGCGGAAGGCGGTGGCAAGCATCCCATCGGCCAAATCCGAGAGCAGCTCGCAGGTACGGGAGGCGGGGTGGATCTCCAGCAGTTCCTGGGCCGTAAGGCGCAGGTAGTTGCCGTACTTCCACAGCCGCAGGCGCCGCATCAGCTCTTCCGGTTCCAGGCCGGCCAATCGCTCCGCGGAACAATAGTCCGGCCAGGGCAGCAGGGCGGCGGGTGTGTGCAGTCTGCTCAACAGACCAGCGGCCAAAGGCTCGGGATGGCGCGCCAGATGTTCCAGCAGAAACGGCGCCGCATAGGCCATCCTTGCCAGCGCCGCCGGGACGGGGGATTCCGCGAGAAAAGCCAGATGCACGCCCTCGATCCTGTCGAACAGCCGCTCCAGGTTTTGGGTGGCCTCCTGGGAGGCGGGCAGGGCGGCCAGCTGGGAAGCCAGCTCCACAGCTGCTTGCTCCGCCAGTCCATAGCGGCCGTGCCAGTCCTGGGTGCTCACGGGAAAATCCTTCTCCGGGGCAAGGGCCGTTTACATAGGCCCGCTATCTTGGGGCGGGGCTAGTGCGCGCGCCCGATCATATCAGCATCCGTCCGGCCCTGCCCTAGCGCGGTATCAGCAGGGGCAGCGCCGCGCCCCGGGTCAATGCGGCGAACAGGGGCGCCAGCCCGATGGGGTCGATCACCACAAACAATTTCGCAAAGGCGTGAATCAGCAGATCGGGCACGGGTGGTAATACCTGATATAAGGGGTTACCGCATCAACGGTTTCCACTCACCTGAAAACGGTCGCCGCTTTCCTGGGTGAGGTCCACCATTACTGTATTGGAACTGATGCCGTCCACATTGTCCCCCGCGCGCACCCGCACCTTGCTGATGCCGCGGGGAATGGTCACGGTATGGGATCGTGTAAAGGGCTGCTCACTGACATGGGGATGATACAGCACGCGTTTTCCCAGCAGCTTGCCCTCCATGGTTTCCACCACCCACACGTTGGTGTAGTGCTCCCAGCCCGTATCCGCGTGGCGGATGGTAACGTCCACCCGCCACTGGCCGGCCGATCTTGTGAAGCGCACCTGCTGGATATCCGAGGGGCTGGCGGCCAGCATGAGCGGCGCGCCCGCCAACAACAATCCGACCAGACCGGCCAGCAGCGCCCACCGCGCCCAGTTGCCTAAGCCATTTTTCATTGTACCGCTCCTTCTGCTGAATGCGCTGTTCTCCGCACGGATGGGATGAAGTTCTATGCGATAAAACCCTAGTCACACACATTGTCATTCTGAGGCACGTGCAGCGGGCCGAAGCATCTCATTATTATCAGCCGGCAGGATTCTTCGCTGCGCCCTTCGACTCCGCTCAGCACAAGCCCAGAATGACAGTGCGGTGGACTCGTAAGCACCATAATCGGCTCGTTGCATAAAACCGCTGCAAACCCCGCCTATGCCATCCGGCACGGGGATGCTCCGCCGCCCATTCGAAATTCTGGATATGGAGCGGGCGCTCCAGGCCGTAGAGCCTGCGGATATCCGCGATATCCTCCACCGCCGCGGCGGCGTCTCCGTTGGCCCAGAGCAGCAGGAACGTGATGATGGACACGGTGATGGCGGCCAGCAGAGCCGGCAACAGGCGTATTACGGTGAAGGCAATCATGGCCGGGGGCCTGGAATACTCGCGGATTTAACTGGGATGGGGCGGCGCAATCAACACCGCCCAATAGTCCGGGGGAAGCTTAACTTACTTCCACTTGGCATGGAAGAAGCGTGGGATTTCATCCGTGGTCGGCGTGAAATCCAACTCTTTGGAGTAGGCGTAGTTGATGGACCAGGTGTACAAGGGCAGCCAGTAGGATTGCTGGGCAATCCTGGTCAGGGCCTTTTTGTAATTGGCCGCGCGTACTTTGCGATCCAAGGTGGTGTCTCCCTTTTGCAGCCAATCAGTGACCTGCTGGTCTCCATACACATCATCCGGCCCTTGCTTGAAGAAGAAGCTGGTGATGGCCGAGATGTCGTTCACGGACCCGGAACCCCAGGTCATGAAAAACAAGGGCACGCCGTCGCCGCGCAGCTTGTTGCGCAGGGCTCTGTATTTGAGAAACTTCAGCTTGGCCCTGATGCCGACCTCACGCAGGTACCCGATGATGGCCTCGGCATAGGGCCGCTCCCGGAAGGCGTAAATATCGATGTCGAAGCCGTTGGGATAGCCCGCCTCGGCCAGCAGCTTCCTGGCCTTGGCCTGGTTGTAGTTATAGCGTGGTGCCGCGGAATCGTCGCAACCGAACTGGGTGGGAAAACAGGCCACGTGAATAACCCGGGCACCCCCGCCCGCCAGGTTTTTGGCCATGGCCGCCCTGTTGATGGCATGGGAGATGGCCTGGCGCACCTTGAGCTTGCGCACTGGGGAATTTCCGGAGCGTCCCACCACGTCGAAGCCCACGTAACCGATACGCATGGTTTCGCCGGCAATGACGCTCAGATTGGGGTTGCGCTTCAGATTATTCGCCTGAACCGGATTGACCCGCCAAATCCAGTCCACCCCGCCGGTAAGCAGCTCGGCCACCTGGGCGTATTTTCCGGGGATGGTCTTCCAGATTATATTCTTGATGGCGCCCTTGCCCTTGGCGCTGCCGGCGAAATGGCCGTCGTACCTTACCAATTTGACCAGCTTGCCCGGGTCCACGAATGTTACCCGGTAGGGGCCGGTGCCGATCGGTTTCAGGGCCATGCCCTTATTGCGAACCTTACCGTAATACTCGTTGGGAAACATCATGAAGGCTGAAGCGGCGAAGTATTCCAGAATTTGTGGCGTTATCTCCTTCAAGTTCACGCGCACTTTGTAGGGTCCCAGCTTGTCCACGCTCTTGATGAACTCCCGGCCCCGGCGCTGATTGGTCTTGTTCGCCGGGTTCGCCAGGAAATCCAGCGAGAATTTCACGTCGTCGGCGTCGAATTTCTCCCCGTTGTGGAATTTCACTCCCTTGCGCAGAGAGAACTCCAGGGTCAGATCGTCCACCCATTTCCAGGAGGTGGCCAGGTGGGCTTTGTAGCTCATATCCTTGGGATCGCGGAAAATGAGCTGATCCCAGATCATACGGGACACCATCAGGCCCTCGCGGGAGCTGTTGTACCAAATGTCGATGTTCGGCTCCCCGCGCTCGGAGGTATAAACGAGAGTATCGTTGGCCTTGCCGGCCCACGCGGGCGAGGCGCCCAGCAGGCAGGCAGCGAGCGCGCATGCCAGCACGAGCCTGATATGTCCGTTCATGGCAAGTCCTCTCATATCCGAGCCTGCTGGTGACGGTTGCCCCCAGGATCCGCGGCGGGCGGATTTTAGGGAAAGGGGTGAGATGTATATTTGAATTTGGTCTCAAGTCCTGTCTAATCCCACATTTCCCAGATAGATAACGATTCTGCCGGTCCGAGTTCACCTTATCGTTTATAATAACAACAATGTAAATTGGGGAAGCGTATAGCTGATCGGAGAACCCAATGGGTGAGGGACGCAGGGAAGCGTTACGGGTCGATTTTGACCGTTCGGTGAAGGTCGAATTCCATGGAGCCAACGTCACATCGAATGCGGGGTTGCTTGCCTTCCGGGAGTTGGATGAGGCGTTGGGCTTGACCGACATGGTGGCCGATCTTCTTGTGGACGCACGCACCGGTCTGAACACACGACACACCCTGTTGGGCCAATTCAGGCAATCGGTGTACAGCCGCCTGGCGGGCTACGAGGATACCAACGATGCGGAGATGTTGTGCTGGGATCCATCGATCCGGCAAGTGGTTGGTGACCGCGCCAAGGAACACTCAGCAGCCTCGACCAGTCAGATGGGCCGATTCGAGACTGAATGTCCTGACACAAAATGAAAACCTACAGGTAATCATGGAATTGTCGGGAGCGTGGATAGATCAAGTGAGCCAGCGAAAACTACCGGAAAAGCTGATTCTCGATCTGGATTCCGCCTCCAGAAAGGTGGTAGGTAACCTCCAGGTGAACTGCCCATGCTGTGCGGGCAGTCCATCTGGGAAATGTCGGTTAACACGGGAGATTGGCGATGAATTCCAGCTTAATGGAGACACTGCTCAACGATCAGTCTTACCACATCGAGTTCAATGGTTTCTTAACCAACCACGTGAAGCTT
>JAPUIH010000055.1 GCA_027297205.1 SAR324 cluster bacterium
TCTTGTCCTCGCCCAGGGGAAAGGGCTCGGTGTAGTTAAAGTCGCTGTAGTCGGTCATGGTGCCGGGCTCCTATGCGGTCGCTGGGTTGATGCCGGGGTACTACAAAAAGGGTAGCCCAAGCGCCGGGAAAGGGGAACCGGCGCGCGCAGGGGGAATGGTGAGCGCAGCGCTCTTTTGACGCCCCTCGCGCGATGTCATCTTCAGCGCGCCAGCGCGCTCCGTCCATTTGACCTCGCCAGCGCGGCGCGGCTACAGTGGGCCTGATGAGCGCTTCCCTCCTGTACTTCGCCTACGGCTCCAATTTGAGCGTGGAGCAGATGGCCCGGCGCTGTCCGGGCAGCAGCGTGCTCATGCCGGGGGAGCTGCACGGCTTCGGGCTGGCCTTCAGCGGCGTGTCCTCCCATTGGGGAGATGGCGGCGCGGCCACGGTGGTGGCGGGCGCGGCGCGGTGCGTGCCGGGCCTGCTCTACCGCATGACGCCCGGGGACGTGGAGGCGCTGGACGGCTACGAGAGTGTGCCCCGCATCTATTCCCGCATTGAAGTGGAAGTTGCCGGGAGGGACGGCACGGCCTATTCCGCCCTGACCTACCAGCAGAACGGCTCCCATCCCAATCCCCCGCCCATGGGGTATTTCCTGCAAATCTGGCGCGGATACAAAGCCTTTGCCCTGGACGAGGCCGCCCTTGACGCCGCCCTTGCGCATAGCCTCAACCACGGCGGCGCCGCGGCCGGTGACCGGCAATAGGGTTAAAGGGTGTTACCCGCATGGACGATGGCCCCGGCTCCGTGCCGTCAGTGACACGGAGCGCGCAAGAGGCCATCGCCAAGGAGGGGTGGGGCCAGGAGGGCGGAATCGGAAAGTCCTAGACGCGATTATACCGCTCCCCCGGCAATAAGTGATACGCCTCTTGCCGCAAATGGTTCCCCTTCCCAATCACCTCCGAGGTCATGTGGAAATAAAAGCCCGGCGCATCGCCCAATTCGGCAAATTCCTCGTTGAAACATCCAGGGGCCAACCAATAGAGGCGGTAAACAATGGTATTAACCCATGAAGAGCGCAGGGAATTCGCACGGACGCAACTGAACATGAGCAAGAGGCTCGAGATCGTCAAGGCGCTGGAGGTGGGGATTCAAGACATTTCGCTGGGCGGGGTGCGGTTCGAGTCGGACCAGCATTTCGCCGTTGGATCGGAAATCAGTCTGGGGAACAATTTGTTTCGCACTTTCGCTACGGTGCTGGAGTGCCGGCACCGGGAAGACTCTAAGATGGTAAAAGCGCCCCGCTACACGGTGCGCTGCCAGTTTCACACCTCTGAGGATCAGGCCCAGGAGAAAATGCTTACGGATTTGATGACCGGCGCGGAGAGGAGCACCCCGCAGTTTCAAGTGTTCCTGTAATCGCCCAGGCCCTTCCACCACGCGTACCCGGGGATATCGGGCGGAAAGCCACTGAAAATATCCGTGAAACGCCGGGACAGCGTAGCACGGTAGTGGAATCTTAAGGGATCGATATGGAATTCGATGGCATTGACCGGCGGCAATTCGAGCGCGTGCCGCTCGATCCGGAATTATCCATTCTGATTGACAGGGAGCGGATCCAGCCGTTGCGGGATATTTCCGTGGGTGGACTCTGCTTTTACAGCGATCAGCATTTCATGGTGGGCCGGGAACTCAGTGTGGGCAACCGGGTGTTTCATGTCGCGGCGAGGGTCATTGATTGTACGCCCGGCTCGTTCGGCGGTGACAGTTCCCTATACCGGCATGCGGTGAGATGCGAATTCGTCCCCACGTCCCAGCGCATGCAGGAGCAGATGCTGGTGGATTACGTCCTGCGGGGCATCGGGGCTTTTGCCGCCAACCGGTCAGCCTGAGCATTCCCGCAAGGTCTGGTCCAGGATTTCCAGCCCGCTGTCAATTTCCTCCCGTGTAATAGTGAGGGGCGGGGCGATGCGGAATATGCTGCCCTTGCCTGCGGCGACCCGGCTCAGGCTCAGACCCAGTTCGAGCGCCCTGCGGGCGATGCGCACGGTCAGCTCCAGATCGGCCTCCCTGGATTCCCGATCCTTCACCAGTTCGATTCCCAGCAGCAGCCCGCGGCCCCGCACGTCCCCCAGCGCTTGATGGCGTTGCATCAGTTCCCGCAGCCCTTTTTTCAGATAGGCGCCCATTTCGACTGCGCGGTCGGCCAGCCTTTCCTCCGCCACCACCTGCAGCACGGCCAGCCCCACCCGCGCCGGCAAGGGATCCGACACGTGGGAGGTATAGTGAAGGAAGCCCTTTTGATAGCATTCCTCTTCGATTTCAGGGCTGGTCACCGTGGCGGACAGGGGCAGGCCGGCGCCCAGGGTTTTGGAAAGGGTGAGGATGTGCGGGATGGCCGCGCAATGCTCGAAGGCGAAGTTGCTGCCCACCCTGCCCAGGGCGGTCTGGGATTCGTCAAGGATCAGCAGCATGCCCCGCTCTTCGCAGAGCGCCTGCAGCCGTTCCAGGTAGGCTTGCGGCAATTCCACGATACCCCCCGAACTGAGGATCGGCTCGGCGATGAAGGCCGCATAGGCCCCCACCGACTGCTGATCGGCCAGGTCCATGCCCGCCTCCAGGCAGGTCATGTCGCAGCGCTCGCGGCAATGGCGGATGGGACAGCGGTAGGGGTTGGGCGCGGGAATGGCCAGGGTGCCCGGCATGGCCGGGCCGTAGCCCCTCCGTCCGCGGGCATAGGTGCTGGAAGCCGCGCCCGCGGTCATGCCGTGCCAGGAACTGCTGAAGGCCAGCACCTCGAAACCACCCGTTTTTAGCTTGGCCAGGCGCAGGGCCGCCTCGTTGGCCTCGCCGCCCGTGCTGAGAAACATGGTTTTTTGCAGGGATGGGGGCAGCAGCGCCGCCAGCGCCTCGGCCAGTTCGATCACCGCCGGGGAGAGCAGATTGCTGAACAGGTGCACCACTTCCCGGGTGGCGCTCTCCAAGGCCCGGGTGATCGCGGGGTGGCCGTGGCCGAGGATGGCGCACATCTGGCCGGAGGAGAAGTCGAGAATGGCCCGGCCCTCCCGGTCGTACATGTAGGCGCCCTTCGCCTCGGCGATCACCGGCGGCAGGAAGTCCCCACCGTAACGAATCAGGTGCCGCCGCGCGGCCGCGCGCAAATCTTCATGTGCCTTCCGGGAATCGGAGTTCGTCTCCTGCCGCTTGCTCATGGCCATTATTTATGCAGATAATTTCGTCCCCGCCACGCCGCGGGTAGGGAATGCGGCAGCCTATCCTTTCCCCAAGCGAGGCGCAATCTGCATCAGGGTCACCTGTTGGCCGTGGTAAAGGAAGCTGTTGATGGCCTCCCAGCCCAGCTTCTCGTAGAAGCCCGCACGATCCTCCGTAAACAGGTAGAGAGTCTCCACCCCCAGCCGGGCGGCCTCAGCCATGGCGCCTTTGATCAGATTGCCGCCGATCCCCCTGCCCCGATACGCGGAAAGCACATAGACGCTGCCCAGCCAGGGTGTGAGCTCCGGATGTGCATCCATGTCCTGCACCAGCAGGCTGGCCGTGCCCACCGGCTCGCCATTCAGCCGGGCCACCAATGTAAGGGGAATGCCCGTCCCGTGTTCCGCGAATTCGGCGATGCGGTCTTCCACCGTGCGCTCGCTGAGGTGCCCCCATTCCCGCTGATGCCACTCGGAGATTTGGCGCACCAGGTCCGGGTCATCGGGCAAGGTGCCAATTTCCATGCGCCGCTCGCTTCCTGTGGGTTCACGCCGTTAATGCCCGGTCAGGGCCCCATGCGGTACCAGTAGCGGTATAGTTCGCGGAAACCCAGTTGATCGTAGAGGGTCAGGGCGGCTGCGTTGTCCAGCATCACCTGCAGGTAGGCCCGCCGCGCACCCTGGGCGGCGGCATGGGCCAGCAAGCCTGCGATGAGGCGCCGGCTGTATCCCTTGCGGCGCTCGGCGGGCTCGGTGACGATGTCGAACAGGCCCACGCTCTCCCGCTCCCGCACCCCCAGGCCGCAAGCCACGGCCCGCCCATCCACGCGCAAGGTGGCGAAGGTCTTTTGTGCGCTGATGTTGCCCAGGATGCCCCGCAGGATGGGCAGATGCCGCTCCGCCACGCTGTTCATGCTTCCGAACAAGGCCGGCCAATCCCCGTCAGCGCCATCCTCCAGCGCCAACTCCCCCGGCCCCCGCGCCTCTTCCGGCAGGGTCTCCAGCACCCGCACGCTTGTTTCCGCTTCCCGCACATAACCCCGCCGCGCCAGCAGTTCGTCCAGGCCGGGAGGTTGCGCCAGCGGAGTGATCCTGAACACGCAGCCCAGGGGATGGCCGGCGTACATTTCCTCGCAGAGTCCGACCTTGCGCGCCGCGTCCATCTGCCCCGCGTAGAGCGCATGCACCGAGTTGGCGCGGCGTGTGAATCCGTCGGAAAAGCGCAGCAGCCAGCCGTCCAGCAGCATCTGCCGCAAGGGGGGCCAGGCGTTGAGGGAAGCTTCCTCGATAGTGCGGAGCAGTTCCATGCCGTCCATGAAGAATTGACGCGGGGCGCCCGGCGGCCCGGCGCCGCATCACCGCGCTCTGAAGACTGGATCAGCGGGTCTTCGTTTCGTAGGAGGCAATGGCCTCCTTGAGGTCCGTGAATTGCTCGCAGGGCGGCCAGCAATCGTCATCAAGAAACGCCAGATGCACCTTCGCCCGATCCAGTTGCACGCCTCCTGGCCATCAGAGTCTCAAACAGAAAGACAGGTTCGGATAATTGAAAGAGACGGCCTTATTCAGGGCCGGGCATCAGGCCCGTTTTAAATTCGCCGACCTTGATTTATACTCGATCTACATTTAAATGACAGGTGGGAAAGGACATAAGCCATGGAGATCAACGCGGATTTGGGCGAGCGCGCCCTGGTGGACAGCAACGGCATGGACTGGGTGGCCTCCCCGGAAAGAGGGGTGGAGCGGAAGATGCTGGACCGGGACGGTGGGGAGGTGGCGCGGGCCACCACCATTGTGCGCT
>JAPUIH010000056.1 GCA_027297205.1 SAR324 cluster bacterium
TTTGGGCGAGCGCGCCCTGGTGGACAGCAACGGCATGGACTGGGTGGCCTCCCCGGAAAGAGGGGTGGAGCGGAAGATGCTGGACCGGGACGGTGGGGAGGTGGCGCGGGCCACCACCATTGTGCGCTTTGCGCCCGGCAGTTACTTTTCCGCCCACGGCCACGGCGGTGGGGAGGAATTGTTCGTGCTGGAAGGGGTGTTTTCCGACGAGTATGGGGACTATCCCGCCGGCACCTACTTGCGCAATCCCATCGGCTCCACCCACACGCCCTTCAGCGAGGGCGGATGCACGTTGCTGGTGAAGCTGTGTCAGATGAGCAATGCGGCGGAATCCCGCCTGGCCGTGGACAGCAACGCCGGCGACTGGCAGCCCGGCCGCGTGCCGGGGCTGGAGCGATTGGCTCTGTTCACCAGCGAGTCCAGCGGAGAGAGCGTGGCCCTGGTGCGCTTCTCGCCGGGCACCTCGCTAAAGGACGATGTGCATGACGGAGGCGAGGAGTTGCTGGTGCTGCAGGGCGTGCTGGAAGATCAGTATGGGCGCTATCCCGCGGGCACCTGGCTGCGCCAGCCCGATGGCAGCAGCCACGAACCTTTCAGCAGTGAAGGCTGCACCCTCTGGGTGAAGCGGGGGCATCTGCCGTCCACCGGCTAGGCGCCTCTCCCCCAGAGGCGGCGCTCAGGGCATGGTGAATCCGCCATTGACGCTCAGCACCTGCCCGGTGATCCAGGAGGCCCGCTGCGAGGCCAGGAACGCCACCGCCGAGGCGATGTCCTCCGGCTCGCCCAGCCTGCGCAGGGGGTACATGCGCAGCACCTTGCGTACCCGCTCCGCATACGCCTCCTCCCCCATGGAGCGGCGGAAACCCTCCTCGCGCTCGATGCGCAAGGGCGTATTGGTGGCGGAGGGAGAGACCACGTTGACAGTTATCTTGTAGCGCCCCACCTCCTGGGCCAGGGACTTGAAAAAGGCGATGGCGCCCGCCTTGGCCGCGGCGTAGTAGCTGAGACGGGACTGGCCGATGCGCGCGGAATCCGAGGCCACGGTGATGATGCGCCCGTTCTCCCGCTCGATCATGTTCTGGATGATGACCTTGGTGCAGAGCATGGGTCCGATCAGATTCACGTCGATTTCCTGACGCCAGTCCTCAAGGGTGGAATCGACGAACAGCTTGTCTCCGGCGATGCCGGCGGAATTGACCAGGATGTCCACCCGGCCGTAGCGGCCCAGCACCTGATCGGCCATGGCCTGCACGGCCTCCGGGTCGGTGATGTCCACCACGGTGTGGGAGGCCGCGTGACCTTGCCCCGTCAGCGCCTCGGCGGCCTTTTCCGCCGCCTCGCCATCCATATCGGCGATCACCACCGCCGCCCCTTCCGCGGCCAGCACGGCGGCGCATTCCAGGCCGATGCCGCTGGCCCCTCCGGCCACCAGCGCGATCTTATCGGTCAAGCCAAAGTCCACCTGCCTGCTCCAGTTGAGATTCTTCGCTTCGCTCAGAATGACAGTGCGGTGGAATCGCAAGCATCACCATCGGCTGTTTCAAGCACAGGCTAATCCTCGCGGGGCACGATCAGCGCATCCACGGCCAGCGCTCCCTGCCCCTCGGGCAGCACAATAAATGGATTGAGGTCCAGGGTCTCCAGCCGCTCCTGATGCGCGGCCGCAAAGGCGGAAAGTTGCGCCAGGGCCTGGGCCAGGGCCTCCACGTCCGCCGGGGGCTGTCCCCGCACGCCCTCCAGCAGGGGATAGCCCCGCACCTCGCGGATCATCCTGTGGGCCTCCTCCACGCTGAAAGGCGCCAGGCGAAAGGTCACGTCTTTCATCACCTCGACGAATATGCCCCCCAGCCCGAACAGCACCACCGGTCCGAACACCGGGTCGCGGCTCACCCCCAGGATGGTCTCCACCCCGCCACTGACCATGGCCGCCACCAGAATGCCGTCGATGCGCGCATTGGGCTGATGCTCTCTTGCGCGCTCCAGCAACTGTGCGTGGGCCTGCGCGACGGCCTCTGCGCTGTCCAGATTGAGCACCACGCCGCCGATCTCCGACTTGTGCGGAATATCGGGAGAGGCGATTTTCAGCACCACCGGATATCCCAGTTCTCCGGCGGCGGCCACGGCCTGCTCCGCTGATTGGGCAAGCCGTTCCTCCACCACGGGGATGCCCGCCGCCGCCAGCACGCGCTTGGCCTCGTACTCGCCCACGGTGCTGGTGGGAAAGGGCAGGCCGCCCTCGGGGAGGGCCGGAGGCGGCTGCTTCTTGCCGGCGTTGCGGAAGGCTTCGCCAAATTTCATCAGCGCGGCCACCGCCTTGATGGCGCGGGTGGGATCCTCAAAGAGCAGGAATCCCGCGTCTTCCAGGGTTTTTTTCAGCTCTTCCCGGACCAGAATGGACATTACGATCAACTCCTGGCCGAACTGCTTGCGCAACTCCAGCAGGGAGTCGGTGAGCTGGCCCATCAAGCGCGGATTCAGCCCGACGCTGGCCAGAAAGAGCACCACGGCGTCACAGCCGCCCTCGTCCAGCATGATCTCCAGGTTCTGCCGCACCAAAGCGGTGTCCGTCAGGGCCTGGGCGGTGAAGTCGATCGGATTGCGCACCGCGGCGAAGGGCAGCAGTTTCTTCAGTTTTTTCTGTGTTTCGTCGGGCATGGGAGGCACCTCCAGCCCTGCCTGCGAGGCCGCATCGGCCATCACCACACCCACGCCGCCGGAGATGGTGACCAGTCCCACCCGCTTGCCCGGCGGAAACCGGCCCGCCACGCAGGCATAGCAAATGTCGGTCAGTTCCTCGATGGTTTCGGCGCGGTGCACGCCGTATTGCTTGAAGATGGCGTCGTACACCGCGTCCGATCCGACCAGGGAGGCGGTGTGGGAGGAGGCGGCTTCGGCCCCTACCTCCGTGCGTCCCACCTTGAGCATCACCACCGGCTTGTTTCGCTGCAGGGCGATTTCCAGGGCCCCCACCAGCCGCTCCTTGCTCTTGCAGCCCTCCATGTAGCAGAGGATCACCTCCGTCTGAGGGTCCTGGGCCATGTAGCCCAGGCAGTCGGCCACGTCCACATCGCACTCATTGCCCGTGGTGGCCCATAGATTGAGGCCCAGGCCGCGCTCCCTGGCCAGCACGAAGCAATGGGCGCCGAAGGCCCCGCTCTGGCTGACCACGCTGATGCGGCCCGGACTGGGCAGACCGTAATCGAAGGAAGAGGTGAAGGTGCCCAGCATGCCCTCGTGCACGTTCATCACCCCCATGCAGTTGGGACCCACGATGCGCATGCCCGTTTCTTTGGCCAGGGCGGTGATGCGCTCCTGGCTGGCGCGGCCCTCCTCACTCACCTCCGCGAAGCCGGAGCTGAACACCACCGCGGAGCGCACGCCCTTGGCGGCATATTCCTCCAGCGCCTGCACCACGCTGGGGGCGGGCACAAGGATGAATGCCATGTCCACATCGTCCGGCAAATCCCCCACCGAAGGCACGGCGGGTATGCCCTGCACTTCCTGATCCCGGTTATGAATGGGGTAAAGACTGCCCTGAAAGCCGAGGTCCTTGAGATTGCGGAAGGTGCGCCCTCCCAGCTTGGCTGTATTCGAGGAAGCGCCAATCACGGAAATGGAACGGGGATGGAAGAGGGCGTCGAACGCCGATTTGCCTTCTGTCATTTGCGCTTACCCTTATGCGAATTTTGACCGTCTTGAGCGGTTCCCAATGCCATCCCCCGTGTGCACGCCGCGCCCCCTCTCAGATTTCCGCAACCAGTTGGGCCGCC
>JAPUIH010000057.1 GCA_027297205.1 SAR324 cluster bacterium
CAAGCCGGAGACGGTCGGGAAAGCACGCCCTGGAAGCGATGAGAGAAATACGTTATAATTTGACGGATATGGGCGGGTACCCTAGAATGGCAGATACGATACAGGCCCTCAGCCGCCCGATTGCTGGAGCGGGAGGGCGCATTCCAGCAAGTGCGCGCAGCAGCCCGCGCCCCAAGCAGCTGTGGCAAGGATGACCGAAAACAACACCTCAGCTTCCACCCGCCAAGCACCCGGCGGTGAATCCGGCGAAGCAACCAGCGGAGCAGCCAGCGCCGTGCCAGCCAAGACGTTCAAGATCACCTTCCTTCCGTTGGGAAAGACCATCGAGGTGGGCGTGTCCGACCCGGATGACCACCACGAGGGCGAGCCCGGCTCCATCCTGGATTGGGCGGACAAGCACGATATCGAACTCGAACACGCCTGTGGGGGCTTCGCGGCCTGCTCCACGTGTCATGTGATCGTGCGCGAGGGTCTGGAAAGCTGCAACGAAACATCCGAGGACGAGGACGACATGCTGGACGAAGCGCCGGGGCTGACCTTGCATTCGCGGCTGGCCTGTCAGTGCGTGCCTGACGGATCGCAGCACCTGGTGGTGGAAATCCCCGCATGGAACCGGAACCTGGTCAAGGAAAGCAAGCATTAGCCCAACTTCCGATTCGTCCCCCCCCTTCTAATTGCTTTAATTTCCCGAGCCGGGAGTGCGGAGGCTCTCGGCACTTTTTGTTCAGGGCCGGTCCTTGAGCCGGTAGACGAAGCGCAGGCCGGACCAGATCTCGCTGATGGCGCAGACCTTGTTGTCCACCAGCCCGGCGGCCAGCCCGATTTTGCGCACTACGCCGTCGTTCAGGTCGGTGGGGACTTTTGAGGCTTTCTTGGGCCAGGCCACCCAGAGCCCGCCGGCAGGTTGCAGCGCCCCGGCCAATTCGGCGAAGCGGCGGGAGAGATCGCCGGCCTCCCGGGTGAAGAAGACGATCACGTCTTGCGCGCCGTCCTTGGCTGGGCGGTGCTTCAGCCGCACGCCCGCCGGCAGGGGCGCCAGCAAATCGGCCATTCCCTCCGGCGCGTTCAGCAGCAGCAGCTTGGCCCCTTCCTTCACCCCCAGCTTGTTCGCCAGGGGCGTGCCCGAATAGCCGCCATTTCGCCTCCCCCACTTCCGCCGCAGCGCTGCGCGCTACCACTGGGTGTGGAAGGAACCCTCCTTGTCCAGCCGTTCATAGGTGTGGGCGCCGAACAGATCGCGCTGCCCCTGCACCAGATTGGCCGGCAGGCGCTGTGAGCGGTAGGAATCGTAGTAGGCCAGGGAGGCGCTGGTGGCCGGCATGGGAATGCCGTGCTTCACCCCCAGGGCCACCACGTCGCGCCAGGCCTGCTGCCGCTGGCCCAGCTCTTCCCTGAAGAACGGGTCCAACAGCAGGTTGTTTAGGTCCGGCTCGCGCTTGTAGGCTTCCTGGATGGTCTTCAGGAACACCGCACGGATGATGCACCCCGCCTTCCAGATGCGCGCGATTTCCCCGAATGGTAGGTTCCAGTCGCGCTCCATGGAAGCGCGCCGCAGCAGGGCCATACCCTGGGCATAGCTGCAGGTCTTGGCGCAGTACAGGGCCGCGCGCACGGAGTCGATCAACTGCTGCTTGTCCATGCCGGACCCGCCGTCGCCCGGTCCGGCCAGCACGCCCGCGGCATGCTGCCGTTCGTCGTACATGGAGGAAACCAGGCGGGCATCCACCGCGGCGGTGATGGTGGGGATGGCCACCCCCTCGTCCATGGCGTCCTGCACCGTCCATTTTCCGGTGCCCTTCATGGAGGCGGAATCCTTGATGACGTCCACCAGGTGCCCGGAGCCCTGGTCATCCTGCTGGCGCAGCACGCGGGCGCTGATTTCGATGAGGAAGGATTCCAGCTCGCCCCTGTTCCACTCGTCGAGCACATCGGCCAGTTCGTCGTTGCCCAGTCCGCCCAGCCGCCGCAGTATGTCATAGGCTTCCGCGATCAGCTGCATATCGCCGTATTCGATGCCGTTGTGCACCATCTTCACGTAGTGCCCCGCGCCCTGGGGGCCGCAGTAGGTCACGCAGGGGCCGTCTTCCACCTGAGCCGCGATTTTTTCCAGGGAGGGTGCCAGGTTGTCATAGCCCGCCTTGGGGCCGCCGGGCATCATGCTGGGGCCGTTAAGCGCGCCTTCCTCCCCGCCGCTCACGCCCATTCCGGTGAAGTGGAAGCCCTTTGCACCCAGGGCCTCCTCACGCCGGTTGGTGTCCTTGTAATAGGAATTGCCGCTTTCCACGATCACGTCCCCTGGCTCCAGCACTTTGGAGAGCTCGTCCAGGGCGGCATCCACCGGCCCCCCCGCGGGCACCAGCATGAACACCTTGCGGGGTTTTTCCAGGTTCGCGGCCACTTCCTTCCAGTCGGTGGTGCCCATGATTTTCTTGCCCTGGGCCGGCCCGGCCAAAAAGCGCTCCACCGAGTCCTTGTTGATATCAAAGCCCACGCCGGAAAATCCGTTGCGTTCCAGGTTGAGCAGGAGGTTGGAACCCATCACGCCCAAGCCAATCATCGCCACATTGTATTTGTCCATGCTGTGCTCCTCTTGCAGGGAAACGGTATTCAATTAGCCAACGTGAATCTCTCAGGTGCGGTGGCCCGATTCAAAATTGTCCGCTCAGCTCCGTGGCGGCCGCCTCATCAAGCAGCAGGGTCACCTGCAGCGCCTCGTCACGCAGGAAAAGCTGGGAGGGGAACTTGCCGGGAATGACTTCCCCTTCCACGACCTGCCGGATCACCTCTGCTTTGTCACTGCCCGCGGCCATGAACATGATGCGCCTTGCACCCTTTAACGCGGGTGCGGTCAGGGTGAGGCGCATGGTCTTGCCGTCGGGCGCCGGGGTGGAAACGCAGAGCCGCTCCTGCTCGTGCACTGCCGCAGCGCCAGGGAAGAGGGAGGCCGTATGGCCGTCGCCTCCAATGCCCAACAACGCCAGATCGATGGCGCCCAACCGCTGAAACAGCCCGCGCAGGGTGTTCTCATAATCGCTCGCCGCGTGTTCCGGGTTTGGATTCTCCCCCTCCATGCGGTAGGTGGTGGGAGGGATGGGCAGCCTGTCCAGCAGCGCCTCGGCGGCCATGCCCGCGTTGGAATCCGGGTGATCCGGTGGCACGCAGCGCTCGTCCCCATAAATCAAATGCAGCTTATCCCAGGTCAGCACGGAACGCTCCCCCCACAGCCTGTACACCGCCTTGGGTGTGGAGCCGCCGGCCAGGGACAGCAGGAAGTGCCCATTTTCGAGCAGGCATTGCGCACCATAGTCCTCGATGATCCCCACCGCTTCTTCCGCAAGCTGGGCGGGATCGCGCACCGTTTGCAGTTGCAGGCTCATCTCGCCTTGGCCCTCAGCAGCGCCGTGGCGCAATGCAGGGCCTCCACGAACTTGGGGTCGATGCCTTGGGCGCCCAGCCCGGCGATGACCAACTCCGCATCGCTCCATCCGTTGAGATCAACTTTGCCATCCTTGCGGTGGGGCGCGTCCAGGGACACATGGCCGGCGTCCACCTGACGGATGGTGTATTGCTCGCCCCCGGCGGTGATGGTGATCCGGATCAACCCATCCACGCCGCCTTCCCCTTTGCGCACCCTCAATTCCACGGGAAAGCGCCTGCTGCCGTTTCCCGCCTGCCAGCGCCTGCTGTCCTTCCTGCCTGGCGCCCGGCTTCCCGAGACACGGCTGAATCCGCAACTGGAGAGCAGCCAGCCCAGCAGCAGCAGTGCCGTGTTTTGACCGCCGGGGGTGGCTTCCACCGCGATATGCTCGATCCGTTTCAACTGAGCCGCCTGGTGCGGGGAATCGAAAAAGCCCGCCAGCAGGTAGCGCACCGGGGTGAGCCGCATCCAGCCGATGTCCACGATGTGGCCGGGCGCGGATTGCTGGTATTCGTAAATCCGCTCCAGGTTGCAGTCGTACTCATTGCTCTGGCTGTCCACCAGCACTCGGTCGCACAAGTTCAACAACTGCTCCAGCATCCAGCCCTCGTGGGGCAGGTCGTCCAGTCCCAGCAGTGCGATGGGCAGGCTGGGTTGCAGCAGGGCGCGCACCAGGGAGGGAAAGTGCGAGTCCCCGGATTTGCCATGCACTTGCAGATTTATTTCTTCGCCATGAATCTGCCGCTTGCCCCCCGGCGCATCCAGGCATTTTGCCGCCACCCATGCCATCGCGTCCTTGCCCGCGGGCAGCACCTGCTTCGATTCCGCGAATTCCAGCCTGAGGATGCGCGCGGGCAAGGAGAGGATCACCTCATCCAGCAGGCGGCGCAGGCCATAGCCGTGGCCGGAGGCATCCTTGAACTTCTTGTGGGGACGGGGGTTGTACACCACCAAATTCCACAGGCAGGCCCGGGTGACGTTGCCTCTGCCCTCCTTTTGCGCGGCATCCCCGGCCTGCCGCCACAGGCTCGTCAGATCGTCCTCCACCCGCGCCGGTTCGACCGGGTGCTTGGAGGCGAGGGTCACGCATTTTTCCTGCACCGCGCTCACGGGTTTCTCCAGGTCATGTCGGTACCGCTCATCAGCTTATTCGCCTCTTCAGGGCCCCAGGTGCCCGCATGGTAAAGGGGAATGCTCTTCTTGCGCTGTTTCTTCCAGACCTCGTGAATCTGCGAGATAAACTTCCAGGAGGCCTCCGTTTCATCGTCGCGGATGAAAAGCGTGCCGTCTCCGAGCATGGCGTCCAAAATGAGGCGCTCATAGGCCTCCGGGGGTTCCTGCCCAAATGAGGTGCCGTAACGGAACTCCATACTGACCGGTGCGATTTCCATGGAGGGGCCGGGCACCTTGGAGCCGAAATGCAGGGAGATGCCCTCGTCGGGCTGAATGCGGATAGAGAGCATATTGGGGGCCGGCGGGCGGCCGCCGTTGTTTCCGAACATGCTGTGGGGCGCCTGGCGGAAGAGAATGGAAATTTCCGTGACCTTCTTGGGCATGCGCTTGGCCGTGCGCAAAAAGAACGGCACGTTCCCCCAGCGCCAGTTGTCAATATACAATTTCAGGGCGACAAAGGTTTCCGTGATGGAATTTTTCGCCACGCCCGGCTCTTCCCGGTAACCCGGCACGGCCTCTCCCAGCACCCGCCCCATCTGGTAGTGGGCCCGCACCACGTATTTGTCCATCTCCCGTGGCGGGATCGGGCGCAGGGCATGGAGCAATTTCACTTTCTCGTCGCGCACGGCGCCCGCCTCTATGTTCACCGGCGGCTCCATGGCCGTCAGGCAGAGCACCTGAAAGAGGTGGTTCTGCACCATATCCCTGAGGATTCCGGCTTCCTCGAAGTACGAGCCCCGGCCCTCCATGCCGATGGGCTCCGCCGCGGTGATCTGCACGTTGCTCACATAGCGGGAATTCCAGAGCGGCTCGAATATACCATTGGCGAACCGGAGGGCCAGCATGTTCTGCACCGTCTCCTTGCCCAGGTAGTGGTCAATCCGGAAAATCTGCATTTCCCGGAAGACCTGCTTCAATTCCCGGTTCAGAGTACGGGCCGATTCCAAATCGCGCCCAAAAGGCTTTTCTACGATAATCCGCGTCCAGGGGCTATATCCGCGCGTGACCAGGCCCGCGGTTCGCAGGTTATCCACGATCATGGGAAAAACCGAAGGGGGCACGGAGAGATAAAAGAGCGTATTGGGTGGAATGCCCGTCTTCCCGCGGATCGCCTCCAGCCTCGCCTTCAGGGCCTGGTAGAATGCCGGATCGCCGAAATTCCCCTGCTCGTAATACAGGGAATTGGAAAATCCCTTCCACAACGACGCATCCACCGGCCTGCGGCGAGCGAACTTGTCGCAGGACTCCTTCATTTCCTGGCGGAACGCCTTGTCGTCCATGTCACGGTTGGCCGTGCCGAGCATGGCAAAGCCTCCGGGCAGCAGGCGCTCCCGGGCCAGGGTGTACAGCGCGGGTATCAGCTTGCGTTTGGAAAGATCGCCCCCGGCCCCAAAAATCACCATCACATGGGGTTCCGGAACACGCTCCTGAATCAATCCCTCGTGCAGTGGATTCATTTGCCTTCCCTGCCTAGCGGGTGCGGGGTTTGGGTGGCCGGGCCTGCCTTCCCGCTAATAGAGGCTACCCCGGTCACATAGAATGTATTTACACTTAACCAAACTAGATACCCGTATCAGGCGCCAATCCGCAAACCATATTTCGCCACGGCAGCCGCTGAATATGCGGCGCCGGGCTTGCCACCATGGCGCGGCCTCGCTAAAGGTTCGCGGCTTCCTTCCGATACATGCAGTGACACAACCGGAACACAGCCCCCTGGCCCCTAGGGCCGGCCGCGGAACGGCGGGGCGGGCGCTCCGGTTCCCTTTTATCGGTACTTGGAAAAAAACAAAACACCCAACTAAAGAAAATCCGGGTGGCGCCGATAAGAGGATTAGTTTGATTTGACAGGCCGCGTTTCGAGGCACGGCCGACCGCCCGGCGGAAAACAGACTGCAATTGAAGCAGCCGGGCGATGCAAAGGAGATTCAAGGCATATGGCATTTCGCATTAACCACAATATTCCGGCGCTTAACGCCCTGCGTAATCTGGAAAAAACCGATGCTGACATGTCGCGCACCCTCGAGCGCCTCTCTTCGGGACTCAAGGTCAACCGGGGCGCCGACGGGCCGGCCGTGCTCGTAATCTCCGAACAGATGCGCGGCCAGATCGCTTCCATCGATCAGGCAATCAAGAATTCCGAATCTTCCATTTCCATGGTGCAAACCGCCGAGGCCACCCTGAACGAGGTGAACCTCCTCTTGGTGAATGTGCGGCAACGGGCCATCCACGCCGCCAACGAAGGAGCCAACGACGAGAATATGCTCCTGGCGGATCAGGCTGAAGTGGAAAACGCCCTTGACAGCATTGACCGTATTGCGCGCTCTAGCCAGTTCGGCACGCGCACGCTCTTCGACGGCAGCAACAGCACCGGCGGTGTGGCTGTGGGCGAAGGGCTGGCATTTGTTTCCGCCAATCCCGATACCAAGCCCTCCCCGGCCGATGGTTATGAGGTCAACATTACGCGGCCGGCAATGCGCGCGGAAATTCGCGGGCAACGGCCCATCGAAGTCGAGGATTTCGAAGTGCCGTCCGGAAAAGAGGGAGAGGTCAAGGAATTCAAAATTACCCTCAGTGAAGGCGGCAAGACCATCACGTTCTCAACGGAAAGCCAGGCCGACAGGAAAGTCATCAACGGCCTGCTGGCAAGTGAGGGCCGGGAGCCGTACCTGCAGATTGAATCCCAAGCGCAGCGGGGCATCCAGGAATACATCGCCCAGCGATTGAGCCAGATGGCGCGGGAAGGCGGGCTTAAACTGGACGTCTTCCTGGATACCGAGGATGCCGGGGACGTAGAGGAAACTGGCGCGAACCGTGTGCTGGTGGTGCGCCATAAGAAGTTCGGCAGCGAGCCCACGTTTACCGTGACAGGAAGCGTCGCCGAAATCCTTAACGATGAGCCCAATATGATCGAACAGCCCAAGCCGGGCAGAAACGTGGTGGGCATGATCGACAATAAGCTCGCGACCGGCCGCGGCGAACTGCTGATTGCGCCGAACAACACCGATGCGCAAGGTTTGATAGTTAAATTCAATTCTACAAAATTGATCAAGCGCCGCATCCCAAGATTTGTGGAAACGCTGAGTGGAAATTCCATTCCCAACCCGGAAGTCCGGGAGTTGGAGGCGATGGTGCTGGATGAGGATGGCTCGCGCTTCCTGCACAAGCGGCAAGAAGACGACTTCGTCATATTCACGTGGGAGGTGCCCGCGGATGTCGACGAGGACACGGAAGGGCGCGTCCATGTCAGTCAGAATTCGCTGTCCTTTCAAGTGGGTCCGACCAAGGACAACCAGGTCAGGATTTCCCTGCTGAACGTCAATACTCAACAACTGGCCAGAGGCGTTCTCAACGAAAACGGGTTCCTCAACGAAAGCGGATTCGCCAGCCTGCGTGATGTGGATGTCACCGATGCCCAGGGGGCCCTGGACACCATGTTGCTCGTGGATGAAGCCATATCCAAGATTTCCTCCCTGCGGGCGAATTTGGGCGCGTTTCAGAGGAATACCCTGGAAAGCAACGCCAACAGCCTGCGCATTTCCAATGAGAATCTCACCGCGGCTGAATCGAGCCTGCGGGATGCGAATATGGCCGAGGAAATAACCAACTTTACCCGCAACCAGATTATGCTCTCGGCGGGCATGGCGATGTTGGCGCAGGCCAATCAGACGCCGCAATCTGTGTTGCAGTTGCTCAATTCCAGGCCGCAATAGAGAAGCTGATATGTGGAATGTTTCTTGAACTTCTGACAAATGGCCCCTCGCTAGGGCTCAAGGGATAATTTTGTCCCTTTGAAACAACGATTTAACTTATGGCACGGGGCAAATTATGCCCCGTATCCCAGAATGAAAGCCATCGGGCAATGACCGAAATCAACACCACTCCACAGAACAGCCGGCCGCGCCGCACGAGCAGCGCGGACAACCGGCTGACCAATGCCCGGGCCAACAGCCTGCAGGGACTTGCTTCCGGATTGGACACCCAAAAAATCATGGATTCCATCATTAAGGTGGAGCAGAGAAGGCTGCGGCCAATAGAAACGCGCCGCGCCGAAACGCAGGTCGAACTGGATAGCTTCAATCTGGTCAAGACCAACTTGGAATCCTTCCAGGAAACTTCCAGAACCCTGGCGGAAAGGGCCATCTGGGAAGGCAAGCTGGTGGAATCCAGCGACGAAACGGTGGTTAAAGCCACCGCCACCACAGGAGCCAAGCCGGGCAAGAACACCATCATTGTGGACCGGCTGGCCCTCAATCATCAGATCGCTTCCCAGAACTATGAGAATCCGGAAGTGGAAGTTGGCACCGGCACTTTCAAGATCACAGTCGGCGAGGAAACCACTGTAAACGTGGTGATCGACCAGACCAACAACTCCCTCAACGGACTCAAGGAAGCCATCAACAACGCCAGTAAGGATGTCGCGGCCACGGTCATCAATACCGGCGATAAGGAATTGCCCTATCAGTTCGTGCTGACCAGCCAGAAAACCGGCTCCGACGGCAGAATCACCCTGGAAATCGATATGAAGGGGGGCGAAACCCCGAACTTCGAGAATGCCGTGGACGACCCTTCCGACTGGACGGGCGTAGCGCCGGAGGACCGCGCGGCTGCCGTGGCTGCCGTGGCCACGGGCACTGGCGCCTCGACGGCGATTGTGAGGGTGCTGGGCGATAACACAGCCATCGACGACCACGAATTTACATTTACCGCAATACACACCGGCATCGTCGGTGGAGAAAACGTGCTGCAACTGCGGTGGAAGGACGAAACCGGCCGCTCCGGCGTGCTGGACTTGGACAGTTTCAACTATGCGTCGGGTGAGCCCATTGAATTCGCCGACGGTCTGAGTCTGTTAATCAGCCAAGGCGAGATCATCGTCGCCGATGAATTCGGCGTGCGCACCCGCGCGGAACAATCCGCGCTGGTCTGGTGGCTCTCTGCCGAAGATCGCGCTGGGGCCTTTACTCAGCCAACTCCATGGAAACGGCAGGGCGAATTCGGCGAGCCCATCATCGAAGGGGCGTTCACCGGCGAAGAAAATCAGACCTATACCCTTTCCGTCGTGGGCAGCGGCCAAATTGGCGCGGCCACGGACCTTTCCATTCGCTGGGAATCGGAATCCGGAGAATCGGGTCAGGTGCGTGTGGGCCGTGGGTACAAGCCCGGCGCGCAAGTGGCCCTCACCGATGGCCTGACCATGGCCCTCAATCAGGGTGTGCTCAGCGCCGGATCCGTTGCCACGTTCCGGGTGACCGCGCCGTTTTCCACAGGCAAGTGGTGGCTGCCCGACTCCGACCGTTCCGTACCTTCTGAAATTCTGGATATAACCAAGTTCGTTCCACCCGATGAAGAAGAATTGGAGGAATTGGGATTTGTCACGGAGCCGGATTTTCCCGAAGAACTCGGGCCTCGCAAGAGCACGAGCGAGAAGACTGTCACCGGCACTTTCACCGGAGACGAGTCCAAGGTGTATACCTTCACGGCCACTAGGGACGGTTCCGTGGGCACCACCCGCGATCTGACCGTGCGCTGGGAGGACAACAAGGGCAACTCGGGCTCGGTGGCGATCAGCGAAGGTTATGAGATCGGCACGCCCCTGCCCTTCGATTCGGGGCTCTCCATAAGCTTCGGTGCGGGCCGGGTGTTCGGCGAGGATGCATTTACCCTGCGCACGCGCACCTCGACCATTCAGCCGGCGCAGGACGCATTGATCCGGCTGGGGGCCACGGGATTTGGCGGGGGGCTGGAGATTACCAACTCCACCAACGAGCTGAATGACGTCATCGAGGGCGTGAGGCTCACATTGGTTTCGACCGGCGAAAAGCCGGTAACCATAACCGTGAGCGGTGACACGGAGAAGGCCATTGAAACCATCAAAACTTTTTCCGACCAATATAACGATCTGGCGCTGCTGATCAACGAGTTGATCAAGTTCGATACGGATACCAACGAGGCGGGCCCCTTGCTGGGGAACAGTGACCTCAGTCAGATCCGCAGCGATCTCGGCCAGCAGATTGTGGATCCCGTTCAGGGCCTGCCCCGTACCCTGAACATGCTGTTCGCGCTGGGATTGCAACTGGACCAAAAAGGCCTCCTGAAATTCAACGAGGAGGAACTGCGTTCGGAGATCGCGGAAGATTTCGGGGCGGTCGCCAATGTATTCCGGGCCAAGGGCGAGTCGGACAATCCGGGGATTGTCTTTATCAACATGACCGACGATACCCTGATCAGTCCCGATGGATTTGATGTGGACATTGCGCAGTTGGCCACCGTGGGCAGCTACGAAACCACACAGCTGGTCGGCCCATTCACAATCGACGAACTAAACAACTCATTTCTAATCACTGTCGATGGAACGGCCTCCGAGGAGATCAATCTGCAGCCAGGCAACTACAACCTCCAGGATTACGCCCGCGAACTGCAAAACCAGATCACCAACGACGAGATCATCGGCGGGCGCCGGGTACGTGTGCTCGTCGAGGGCGACCGGCTGGTGATCAGGTCGGGCCGTCACGGCAGCAGGAGCAGCATCGCGTTCTCGGGCCAGGGCGGACTGCCCGTGGCCACCCCCGGACTATCCGGTGGCACCGCACAGGATGGATTGGATGTGCGGGGCACCATCAACGGAGAGGAGGCCGAGGGCCTGGGACAACTGCTCAGAGGCACCGCCGAAAGCAAAACCATTAAAGGACTGCGCTTGTTGGTGGAACTCCCCGAAAGCCAACTGGTGCCCGGCGCTGCGGAAGCGCGGGTGACCATTACCAAAGGCGTGGCTTCCAGGCTGGCCCAGCATATCAAGCGTGTGCTCGATCCGCAGGTGGGTACGATGCAGCGTATTACCGGCGGGCTTGCCTCATCCCTGGAGGATGTGGACGAGCAGTTGCAGCTAATGAACGATCGCATCGAACGTAAGCGCGAGCGCCTGCAGCAACGCTTTGCCAAGCTGGAAGGACAGATGTCGAAACTGAAATCACAACAGAATTTCCTTGCGGGTCAGGTCGCGAATCTCCCGAAAGGCGGAGGGGGGCTCCCCGGTCTCTAAATCATAATGTGGCGGGCTAATGCGCACGCACAAGTCAACGAGGAAAGCAGATGGCGCAAGGATACCGGCAATACTCCAAGGTCTACCAAAAGGCCGCGGTGAGCACAGTCGATCAAAGGAAGCTGATCGTCCTCCTGTACGATGGAGCGATCAAATTTCTCACCATTGCGGTGAACAAGATCGAAAGCGGAGACAGCTACGAGGCTCACACCAATCTGGTGCGCGGAAAAAGCATCGTCGCGGAACTGCTGGCCTCGCTGAATCTGGAGCAGGGTGGCGAAATCGCCGCGAATTTGCAGCGGCTGTACGCCTACATTTTTAGCGAGCTGATCGATGCAAATATCGAAAGAAACACAAGCCGGGGTGAATCGGTGATCGAGATGCTCAAGGACCTTCGGGATGCCTGGAAGTCCTTGGAGCCGTCAAAATCGGCGGGACAGGAACAGCCGGACGCTTCGGGCCAGAATCGGGGGGTTCGGAAGATCAACGTGAGGGGCTAATCAATACCCCGCGCAAGACATATTGAATGAGTGAGGCGACCATGCCACAAGCACATCCATATCAGGTGTACGAGACGACCAACGTGCAGACGGCTGATCAGGCCCACCTGATCATTATGCTCTACGATGGGGCCATCCGCTTCTTGAAAAAGGGCAGAGGCAAGATTTACACCGGCGACGTGGAAGGCGCGCACAACTACCTGGTGCGCAGCCGGGAAATCGTCTCCGAATTGCTCTCCACCCTGCGGCCGGAAAAGGCCGGAGAGATCGGAGCGAATCTGAAGCAGATCTATGTGTACGTGTACAAGAGGATTGTGGAAGCCAATCTAATGAAAGATGCGGCTGCGGTGGATGAGGTGATCGAAATCATGTCCGTGCTGCGCGAAGGATGGGTTGCCATCAAGTCCAAGGGAAAGGCGGCCACGCGGGAAGACCGCGCCACCAGACACGTCGACCTGCAAATGTAATTCCGGCCGGCTGCCACCGCTCTGGATGTGGCATGCCCGGCATAGGTTGATAGGACGCGAGGATTAGAGAGCGGTAACCAGCGGTATATGACATCACATCGGCCTCTGGCCAGCCAGGCCCGGAACTTAAGTTCGGGACTGGATTGCGAGAAGCCGATCAGGCTAGCGCCTGACCCGTTTCTGAATTGTCTATCGGACGAATGTGCCGAGGCGGTTCGTGAACCGGGGATTGACCGGCTTCCGTTGTTACGGTTGCAGCCCAGCCGTGCATGAGGATGATACCAGCCGCGGAAGCGGTGCGTGCGTGCTCGTGCTGGACGTGAGGCAAACTGCGCCCCGGAAACGGGATGCGTTGCCCGCGCCCGTGGGCCGCACGTAATGGATCTTTGAAACTGACAGTGCAGGCCATGGATGGCCGCACGAAATCGGACAAACGGGCGCCCAGGCGTCGCGATGTCTGCGGCAGTGGCGTGTGCCGTTTGCACGATTCTGCGGACTCTGGCAGCAATATGCGCTGAGGGCCCGGCCGCCTGAAGGGGCCGGCTCGATCCGCGGGCTGTGGATGGGGTGATGTTCGTCCATGGGATGAATCCCTATTCTCAGGGCGCGCTGTTGTGCCTCCCTGCGTGGGAGGCCGGGCGGGCCGGTAGGCCCGCAAAACGTGCCTGTCAGCTGTATTGATGCTGCCAGCCTGATTCTCTCAGGAATGTGCAGATTGCATGCCAGCCCTTGCATTGGACAAGGGTCGGCCAGGGACGGCGGCACGGTTATACAAGGGCCGCCGAAAGGCGGCCAGGGCGGCGAGTGAGCCGCGGCACAGCGGCATCAATTGGATTGGCCGCATACAACAGCCATGGATGGCTATGGTAAGTTAACGGAAGAATATACTTCCGTTAAGTAAAAATTAGTGTTTTTTCATACGCAGTCATGCGTTGCCTCGCGGGGTCTCCCCGTGGAATTGGGGCCGCGGCTGACGGGATGAAGAACGAAGGCGCGAAAGGATTCGCGTCTATTTCACAAGGAGGTAGGAAAAATGGGCTCTTTGGTAATCAACCATAACGTGAGTGCCATTAACACCCAACGCAACTTGTTGCAGGTCGACAAGCAGTTGAAGACTTCTCTGGAACATCTTTCCTCGGGTGAGCGGATCGTGCGGGCGGCGGATGGTCCGGCGGATCTGATGATATCCGAGCAGATGCGGGCGCAAATCGCGTCCGTGGAACAGGCGATCCGCAATTCGGAGACTTCGGTGTCCATGGTGCAAACCACGGAAGCGGCGCTGAACGAGGTGAACCGGGCATTGATTACGATCCGGCAGCGGGCCATCCACGCGGCCAACGAAGGCGCCAACGACGAGAACATGCTGTTTGCCGATCAGTTGGAAGTAACGAATACGCTGGAAGCGCTGGATCGAATTGCGCGCTTTTCCCAGTTCGGCACCAAAACCCTGCTGGACGGCAGCAACGGTGTGAACGGCGTGGCCGCCGGCTCAGGATTGACCTTCATGAGCGCCACGGAGGACACGCGCGGCTCTCCGGCGGAAGGCTACGCGGTAATTATTAAGAAGGCCGCGACGAGAGCCAATGTCGTGTCTGAGGAGCCTTTGAACCAGGAAGTCATCAATGCCGGGGTCGAACTGACTCCGAAGGAAGAAAGGGACTTGGACCAGAAAATGGTCAAAGATGGGATTGAACTGACTGAGGAGAATATACAGGAGAGGTCCTACAAAGGGATCGATCTGATCCTGCAGGAATCGGGCAAGGTGGCCAGCTACACCACGCAAAAGGACGACGATCCGCGGGTGGTGGTGCGCCAACTGCAGAACGCCATCGACATGAACGGGCTGCAACTGGAGGTCTTCATTTCCAACGAATTCGGCGAATTGGATATCGACGGCGATCGGCTGTCGGTCGTGCACCGGGAATACGGTTCCGAGCCTACCTTC
>JAPUIH010000058.1 GCA_027297205.1 SAR324 cluster bacterium
ATCTCCCAGGCCGCGCCGTGCTTCATCCAGCAATTCCGCGAAGCGCCGCTCCAAGGCGGGATGTATGCCGCGCATCGCATTGACCACTCTTTCGCCCCAGTCGAAGTAGTTGTGCTTGCGCTCCGGCTGCCAGTTCGGGGGATTGTGAATGACGTCATAAACGTTGGCGATCAGATCGGAGAGCTTGAGCAGGCGGGCCTCGCGGCTTTTGCCGGCGATATGTTTCACCACCAGAGCCTTGCGCTCGCTGCTTCTGAGCGCCTTGTCGTCTGTCACTTCCATCACGATCCCCGCCACCCGCGTACCGAACAGCGCCTGCAACTCTTCCTCGGTCGAATCAGTGTCTTCAATCACGTCGTGCAGCACGGCGGCCATCAGCAAGTCCGTGTCATGTTCGCACCCCGCCTCGGCAAGTTGCTGCGCCACGGTGATGGGATGGTTGATGTAGGGCGCCGCGATTGCGCCCTTGCGCCGGTGGTCCCGGTGCTTTTCCGCGGCGAAGCTGATCGCCCGCAGCAACTCCGTGCTGCGCCCTTCCCGCGTTTCACCACCGTTCATTGCCGTGCTCCGGATTGGGCGGTGTCCTGCACGGACTGGGCTTTGACCTGCCAAAATTTGATGAATCGGAACTGAAAATCGATGCTGCTGATGGATGCCTGGAGAAATCCGGGCCAGCCGTCCAGGAACCCCCCTTTCAGGAAGTAGCGCCGCAGGAACTTGCCCACCGGCTTGAAGAGCATGTAGCTGAGGGCCATTGCAATGGAAGGCCGCATGCCCTGCTTGACCATCAGTTCTCCATGAAACGTGGAATAGAAGTCCATCTTGCGCAAGGATTCGAAAATGGTGGGACAGGTATAATGTTCCATGGCTTCGCGCAGCCTGCCCACGGACCCTTCCACCTGCAGGGATTCGTGAACGTCCACGCAGGGAAAGTGCGCCTTGCCCCTGCGGAACAAGCGCAACTGCAGGTCGGGGTACTGGCCTCCATGGCGCAGCCACCTGCCAAAGAAATGATTGCGCCGCGGCAGACGGAAGGCATTTTCCCGGGGGTTGGAAGAAATGACCCCGCGGATTTCTTCCGCAAGGGCGGGCGGGATCGCCTCGTCAGGATCGAGATAGAACACCCACTCCCGGCCCGCCTGCTCGATTGCGTAGCTCTTGTTCACGTTGAGATTTGTGCGGTTGGGCTGCTCAAACACCCTGTCCGTATAGCGCCGGGCCACTGTCAGGGAATCGTCGCTGCTCCCACAGTCCACGAATACGATTTCGTCCGCCCAGCTTACGCTTTCCAGCGCATTTGGGAGCAGGTGGGCGTCGTTATAGCCGATTACGGTAACAGAAATAGTGGACATGGCGCCGTGCGATCAGGTTTTGGCGCGGGAGCGCCGGGGGTTCAGGAGCCCGTGGCTTGCAAGTCACCCTTGCCGGATTCTCCATTCAGGTCCAGGCCCCAGGCGCGCAATGCCCCGTCCACGCGCTCCATGGAAATACTGGCCACACAGTTGAAATACGTGCATTTTTCCATTTCGCAGGTCACGCAGTTCTTGGGAAAGCTGGATTCCAGCAAATAGCGGTGCGAAGCCCCGGGCCCGTCCGGCACCGGGAGGGTTCGCCAGCGGGCGGGGGAACTAACCCTATTCTGAGGGTAAAACCCAATATGTGGAGTCCCCGTGAGGCCCGCCACATGGAGGGGTCCCGAGGAATTACCAACAAACAGGCGCGCCCGCGCAATCAACCCCACCAATTCCGGCAGGGACAATCCTGTGGCCACCCGCAGTTCGCGCAGCTGGCCAAAATGTTCCCGCAGCACCGGCGCGTCCGGCTCATCGCCCACCACGGTTACATCCAGGCCGGCTCTCAAAAATTTTCTGGCCAGCTCGACAAAATTTCCGATGGGCCAGCTGAGGGCTGTGCTGCTGCGCTTATGGGGATGGATCACCACGTAATCCCTCCCACCCGGATCGAAATCGCCGCCGGCTTGTGGAGTGGGCGGCTTCACCCGAGGCGCGGTGAAGGTCTGCTCAAGACCCAACCGGGCAAGATAGGTCAGATTCAACTCATATTCCGCGGACTGGGAGCCCTTGCGCGACGCTGTATTGCGCAGATTGAAACGCCATCCGTATATGCGCCGGCCACTGCCCGCCCGCCACGGAATGCGCGCCCGGTGGATCAAGGCCGCGGAGGCCGCTTCGGAGTAGGGCAGCAGGGCCAGATCGAAGCGCTGGGCCTTGATTTGCTCAAGCAGATCGCGCCGCCGCTCCCTGCGCTCCCTGGGCGCATACAGATTGCGGTGCCGCTTCAGCAACACCCCTTCATCCACGATCATCCCCTCAAGATCGGGCAGCAGGGGCAGCAGCCCTTGCAAGTGCTGGTTAACGAGCGCGTAGATGCGGGCACCGGGCAGTTGCTGTTTCAGAGCGGCCACCAGGGGCAAAGTGAGCACGAAATCGCCCAGCCCGTCGTTACGCACGACCAGAATTTTTGCTTCGCTGAGGTGAGATGGACTCCAAGCGCTCATAAAAATCGTATCCGGGAGGGCGTTGCGGCCGGCTCAATGCGGCGGGTTGGTTTTTCCTGGCGGAGCCGGGCTGCTCGCCGCAAAATGCGGATTAAGCCTGACTGTGCTGGCTGCTGCCGGAATGCGGGGAGGCGGAGCAAGAAGCCAACGCTTCCTTTAGCCAATCCGCCGCGTCATTCACCACCGTGGCACATTCCCGCTCGTTGAACAGCTCGTGGCGCAGCTTTGGGTAGGCGATCATGTCCTTATGGGGCGTATTGAGCCGCTCGAACCAGTCCCGGGTTGCGGCCCGGTGCACCACACGATCACGCTCTCCAAACAGTAACAGCAGGGGTAATCCCGCGCAATCGGCTTCGCCGCGCGCCTGCTTGGCCGCGGCGATCATGGCGGAAAAAAACCGCGCGCTCAGGCCGCGCAGGCGCAGCGGGTCCTTGAAAAACTGCGGCCAAATGGCGCGGTTGCGGGTGAGCTTCCAGGGCAGGGTACGGACGGGCACCTTAATCGCCGGAGCGATCCAGCCCAGCAGGGCGGCCACCACACCACCCCACAGAACCATCCGCGGCGGCAGCCCCAGCAGGGGATTGCAGAGCACCAGCGCGGAGACGCGGCCCGGCGGAAGCTCCCGCAGCCCCAGCAGTACGGTCAGCCCGCCGTTGCTGTGCCCCAGCAAAGCCAACGGCTGCTCCGTACCGCAACGCGGCAGCACCCCCTGCTGCAAGGCCAGGCGCAGCCCCCCGGTGAGCACATCATAGCTGGGCACGTCCCCCCGCCGCCCGTCGGACATCCCATGATGAAAATGATCGAAGGTATAGGTGGATATCCCCGCGTCCCGGAAGCCCTGGGCCACGTGGTGATACCACCCTCTGTGTTCGGCGAATCCGTGGGAGATCAGCAGATGAAGCCAAGGAGTGGAGGCGGGATAAGCGGAAAATGCCATCCGCTGGCCCTGGCCGTCCTCAAGCCACTGTGGAGGCGGCAGGTCCGTGGCCAGCCCCGCCTCAATGGAGGAGTTCATAGGGTGAAAATTCCGGTTCTTCGTCTTCCTGGCCGGAGGATTTATTCCCTTTTTCCATTTCTTCCACGGTGGACAGTTGCAGCGTATCGTAGGGAATGGATATGGGCAGCGAGACGGCGACTTCCGTGCCGCCCGGACGGTAAACAAGGCAATGTATGCTCAGGGAATCGTCGTGAAAGGTCAGCGCCACTTGCATGCCTACCTGCTCCAGCGCCAGCGCGCCTTCTTCGAAATCGGCGCTGCACGCGTCCAGCTCCTCGATGCCTGTGTTGCGCCCCTGCAGGCGCAGTGTGCTGCCCCGCATGCGGATTACAATTTCTTTGCCATTGCGGGCCTTAAACCAGTTCAGCACTGAGGATTTGCCGCGTGCGGCCATGGGCAGCCCCTGTGGTTGGTGAGAGAGAACTTTCACGTATACCCTAATACCTCTGAACTTCCAAGATGCATTCAGGAGGGGTAGTGTCCTAATTTGACCCAATTACTTTGACGGCATAGCCTTACAAGATTTCACGGTGACGACCCATAATGGAACAGGTTCGCTTGCTAAGTCCATACGGGGCACGAGAGGAAAGGAGAGGTTTATGGGCGATATATACCATGGTGGTTGTCAGTGCGGCGCAATCCGCTATGAATTGATGGGGGCAGCGCTTCAGGTCATTGCCTGCCACTGCACCGACTGCCAACGCCAGTCCGGCAGCGCATTCGGAATGACGATGGTCGTGGCGGAGGCGGACTTTCGGCTTACACATGGCAAAGTGAATACGTTCACGCTCAAATCGGACGCCGGCCGGACGAAGCTTGGCGGGTTCTGCCCGCAATGTGGAACACGCATGTATAACAAGACAGACTGGCGACCGGGCATGATTGCGGTCAAGCCCGGTACCCTTGACGAGACGGGATCGCTACAACCACAAATCCACCTATGGACGAGAAACAAGCAGGGCTGGGTCGTAATTCCAGATGGCGTCGAAGTGTACGAAACGCAGCCGGCCTGATGGCCACTGCCTTTTAGCCAAGGGACAGGTAACGGTCGGCCAACGCATTC
>JAPUIH010000059.1 GCA_027297205.1 SAR324 cluster bacterium
CGTTGCTGCCCCCGCCCACGCAGGCGACAAGCAGATCAGGAAGTTTGCCGGCCTGCTCCATGATCTGCCGTTGGGCCTCTTCGCCTATCAACCGCTGAAACTGCTTGACCATGGTGGGATAGGGATGGGGCCCGGCCACGGAGCCAATCACGTAAAAGGTATTGTCCACCGTGGCCACCCAATCGCGCAGCGCCTCGTTCATGGCATCCTTGAGGGTCGCCGAACCCGAGTCCACGCTGCGCACCTCCGTGCCAAGCATCTCCATGCGGAACACGTTGGGGGATTGCCGCTCGATATCCTTGGATCCCATGAACACCACGCATTCCAGTCCGAACAACGCGGCCACGGTGGCGGTGGCCACTCCGTGCATGCCCGCCCCGGTTTCGGCGATGATGCGTGTTTTGCCCATCCGGCAGGCCAGCATGACCTGACCCAGAGCGTTGTTGATCTTGTGAGCGCCGGTATGATTCAGGTCCTCCCGCTTTAGAAATATGCGCGCCCCCCCCAGTTTATCCGCAAGGCGTTTGGCTTCAGTAAGGGCGGTGGGGCGGCCCACGTAGTTTACGGAGTAGGCTCGCATTTCCTCCCAGAAACTCTTGTCACCGCAGGCCTCCTCAAAAGCCGCTGTGAGCTCCCGCACGGGGCCCATCAGGGTTTCGGGCACAAACTGCCCGCCGTAGGGCCCGAAATATCCGGCCCGCACCTGATCTGATTCACTGCGCTCTGATTCACTGTGCGCTGGCATGCCCCGTGCTCCATGGTGAAGGGGTGCTAAAATTATGGCCTTTTACGGCCGTGAAAAATGAAGCAAGCCGCTCCGCGTCCTTGATGCCCGGCGCGGCTTCCACGCCGGTGGAAACGTCCAGCGCCGCAGGCTGGGCGGTTGCAAGGGCACGGGCCACATTTTCCGGATTGAGGCCCCCGGCCAGGATGACGCGACGGGTTTTTCCAATGCGCCGCGCCCACTCCCAGTTGAAGGCCCGGCCCGTTCCCCCGTATTGATCCGGGTCGAAAGTGTCCAGCAACACCGTCTGGTCCGGGGCGGCTTCCACGGCCGCCACGTCGCCCTCCTCCTTGAGCCGGAAGGCGCGGTAGGCCGGGCGCTCCACCGCCTGGAGCGTTTCTGCCGCCTCGCCCCCGTGCAGCTGAATGCGGTCCAGGGCGCATAGTGCCGCGATCCGGTTCATCTCCTGGGCGCTCTCCCCTACGAATACCCCGGCGTTTACCACGAATGGCGGCAACTCGGCGATGATCCCACGCGCCTGCTCCGGAGTGACATAGCGCGGGCTGGGCTTATGAAAGATAAAGCCCAGGGCTTGCGCCCCACAGGCAATGGCCGC
Organism: SAR324 cluster bacterium; assembly: GCA_027297205.1. Classification (GTDB taxonomy): domain Bacteria; phylum SAR324; class SAR324; order SAR324; family JACQKK01; genus JAPUIH01. The sequence goes on from JAPUIH010000059.1 coordinate 1,341, forward strand.
CTGGGCGTCCTCCAGGCGCGTGATTCCGCATACCTTGATAGGCAAGCTCATGATGCGGCCTCCGTCTGGGGCAGTCCACGCAGCAGACGCAGATGCGCCGCGGGATCGGGGGCTACCATCAGGGCCTCGCCAATCAAAAAGCCGTCCACCCCGGCTTCCATCATGATCTCCACATCCTCCCGGGTATGGATGCCACTTTCCGTGATAGCCACCTGTCCCTCGTTGAAATGGGGCAAAAGGGCCAGGGTATGATGCAGATCGGTGGTAAAGGTGCCCAGGTCACGGTTGTTTACCCCGATCACCTCCGCTCCTGCCTGGGCTGCCCGTGCCAGTTCCTGCCCGTCCACCACTTCCACCAACGTAGCCAAACCGCATTCGCGGGCCAGATGCACCAATTCGCCTAGCATACTCCCAGGCAAAATGCGTGCGATCAGCAGCAGCGCATCGGCGCCCAAAGCCCGTGCGTAGACCACCTGATAGGCGTCCAGCACGAACTCTTTCTGCAACACGGGCAGTCCCGTAATGACTTTGATCTCGCGCAGCAATTGCGGTGATCCTCCGAAAAAAGGCTCATCCGTGAGTACGGAAATCGCCTTGGCGCCCCCCTGCTCATAAGCCCGCACCTGGCGCGTTACATCCCCGTGCCAGGGAAACTCTCCTTTGGAGGGGGAGCGGTTCTTCAATTCTGCAATGATGTTGGCTTCGCCTGCGCCACCCCTGGGGCGCGCGCCCCGCAATGCGCCGGCGAAATCCAGGGCAGGAGCCGCGGCCTGGGCCGCTGCGCGCACTTTCTCCAGGGGCTCCGCTCTTTTGAGCGCAGCAATTTCCACGCGCTTGGCCGCGACGATCTTTTCCAGGATGCCGGTCATAAGCGAACCTTGCCGGGAGCTCTTGTCAGGCTGCGGATTTTTTGCTTTGGGTATAGGCGGCCACCCGTTCCACAACCTGCCACGCGGCGCCGGAGCGCAGCACCTCGCGGGCCGTCTTCAACCCCTCCTCGATGCTCGCCGCTTTGCCACCCAGGTAGATGGTTGCCGCGGCGTTGAGCAGAACCAGGTCCTCGTGGGGACCGGGAGCCTCCCCTTTGAGCACGGCTTCGCCCATGCGGATGGCCGCCTCCTTGTCGGGCATGGCCAGTTGCTCGTGGGTGACCCGCTCGATTCCGAAATTCTCGGGTGTCAACTCGTACTCCGCAATTTTGCCATCCATTTGCTCCACCACGGTCGTTTCGCCCGTGTTGGTGATCTCGTCCATGCCGTCCTTGCCGTAGACCACCATGGAATGCTTGCAGCCCAGCCCGATCAATACCTCGGTGAATCGCGTCGTGTTCTGGGCCTGATTAACGCCCACCAGCTGTGCCTCCGGCGCCACTGGGTTTGTTAGCGGTCCTAGATAATTGAAAATACTGGGAATTCCAATTTCCCGGCGAGGGCCAATGGCATGGCGCATGGATTGATGGAATACCGGCGCAAACAGGAAGGCAAATCCGATCTCATCAATGCCCCGGATAGCATCCTCCGCGGGGATTTCCAACTCCACGCCCAGACCCTCCAGCACGTCCGCCGATCCACACTGTCCCGACATGGCCCGGTTGCCGTGCTTGGCCACACTCGCACCCGCGCCGGCCGCGATCAATCCCGCCAGAGTGGACACGTTGATGGTGCGCAGACCGTCACCGCCCGAACCCACCGGGTCGACCAAGGGACGGTTTTGCACTTCCCCGCTAAAAGCCTTGGCACGCATGACCTGGGCGCCGCCCACGATTTCCTCCAGGGTCTCCCCCTTCATGCTTAGGGCGGTCAGGTACGCCGCAATTTGTGCGGGCGTCCAGTCCCCGTTCATAATGCCCTCCATCGCCGCGGCGGACTGCTCCCGGGAAAGATCCGTTTGCTGGGATACAGAGCGGATAAATTCCTGTGGGGACTCCATGATTCCTCCTTACCACGTTTTTCCTAGGGCCTTGAGGTTAGGCCACGGCACAAACAAAAAAGGCCGCATGCGGTGTGCGTGCGGCCTTGCAAAACATTGCAGTCAATGCGGCAAATTTAAGGGAGTGCACACGCAACGCGGCGAATCGGGAGCCAGGTCCACCACCAGATTGCCGACTTAAGGTTTGCTTGCATGGTTTCGACTCCGTATGTGCCCGAACGCTATCCCTACCCTTGCACAACTGGTTCTGAAAATAATTACACCAAGCTACGCGCTTGCGGAAAACCTTGTCAACAAAATTTGCGCCGCCGCAGCCGCACCCTTGCGCGCTTCCGGGCACTGCTGTTAGCCGAAGCCCAACAGCTTCTGCAGGGCCTTCACCTTGGCTTTACATGCTCCAGTGGTGATGCAGGAGCGGAAGGTGAAACGCGGTTTTCCATCGCGCAGGATATCCACGCGGTAAGGTTTGCCCAGCATGCGGGTATGCACGTATATGGCAAAAGCCTCCGCGAAATCGTCGAATGGATTCGTCGTACCGTACAGGGATGGAAAATCCGTGCGGGCAAGGGCGCGGTAAGCGGCCTCTGCCTGCGCGAGAGACAGCCCGGACGCCTCGGAATTGTAAAACGCCAACTTGGAAAACCAGGACGTGGATTGCGGCCAGCGGGACACCATCTTGCCCTCGGCGCTTTTTTGCCAGGAAATCCGCAAATACGGAGAATGTTCCGTGGCGGCGGGCAACTGCTCCGCATCCCAATACCCGTGAGCGGCCAAGGCAAGGCCCAGCACATGTCCCAATTCGTGCAGGAAGATAAAGCGGATCGCCGCCTCGTGGGTATCGTCCGGCGCTGATTCCAGTACCATACGGATGGCATGGCTCGATTCAGGCCGGAAAGCCGACTCCTCCTTCCAACTGCCCCAGGCATTGGCCTTGCGCGTGAGGACGGTAAGATTGAGCGCCACATAGGCGTAGCGCCAACGTCCCTGCGCGTCCTGGATGGCTTCGGTGGTGCCGGTGCCCCAGTCGTGCTCCAGCAGATAAAGGGCAACCATATATTTCGAGGCGAGCCGCTGGATTTCCACTGGCAGCGCAGCAATCATGCTGCGTACATAGGCCACAAGAGGATTGTCCGCGGCGGCGCGGCTGGGACGCACGTCCATCCCGTATTTGAGGTTGATTTTGTGCTGCCAATCCAGCAGCGCGGTATCGCCGAGGGATATCTTATCTTGCAGGGGAAGCGATAGCGCGCCAGGATAGCTTGCGATACGTTGCAAGCGAGAGGGTTGCTCCGCCTGGCAGGAAAGGGCCGCCAGCAAACCTCCCAGCACAAGCAGCACCGCCCGCATCACAGGCCGGGGCTATGCCCCGGGCCTGTGCGCCACCATCGCCTTTTTCGCATCCATGGGGGCCATCCGCCGAAATTTCCCGACTGACAAATTCACCGATAGCCTGTCCAATATGCAGGGAATGCCAAGCGCCCGCAACCGGGAATAGGCGGCACTTCGCGGTGGAAATATCCCTCGGATCACGATCTGGCGGGCTGTGCTTCTTCTTGCGGAACAGCCCAAAAGACCGCAAAATAAGTTATAAGCACCATCACAATCAAGGTTACCGTGCATGGCCGCAATATGCGGCCGTATCCAGGATTTTCTGCGCCAGATGCTGTTGACAACTCACTGGCCTCATGACTAAATAAGAATAATTCTCCTTTGTAAATTGTGTGCAAAACCGCTCTAAACCCGAGGAAAGGAGCCCTACGATGGCTGATCTGAATGGAACAAAAACCCACGACAATCTGAAAGAAGCTTTCGCTGGAGAATCCCAGGCCAACCGGCGTTACATGTACTTTGCAAAGGTTGCCGATATTGAGGGTTATCCGGATGTGGCCGGTCTGTTCCGTGACACGGCGGAAGGCGAAACTGGCCACGCCCATGGCCATCTCGATTACCTGAAGGAGGTCGGTGATCCTGCTACCGGCGAAGCCATTGGCGCCACGGACAAGAACCTGAAATCCGCCGTGGCCGGTGAGACATTTGAGTATACCGACATGTACCCCGGTATGGCCAAGACCGCCCGGGACGAGGGATTTTCGGAAGTCGCGGATTGGTTTGAAACCCTGGCCAAGGCTGAAAAGTCTCATGCCGGCCGGTTCCAACAGGCCCTGGAGTCCCTGTAGGGGTTCCAGCCACTACCGATTGAAGTTTGCAGGCATACGCCCGTCAAGAGGGGGTTCCGGCCTCGCTTGACGGAACCTCCCGCTATGCGCTCCCGCCCGCGAGAAAAGCCCCATGACCATCAAAGCCAGCCCTAGCGAAGGGCTTACCTACAGCCCGCTGGACGGCCATTACCACGATCCGCATAAGCTGCAGATGGAATTGGAGCGGGTATTCGACATCTGCCACGGCTGCCGGCTTTGCTTTAATCTCTGCCCTTCGTTTCCGGCGCTGTTTAATGCTGTGGACGCCCATGATGGAGATGTGCTGCGGCTCACCGCCGCGGAGACCGACACCGTGGTGGACACCTGCTACCAGTGCAAGCTCTGCTATATTAAATGCCCCTATACCCCGGACGACGGTCATCGATTCAAACTGGATTTTCCCCGCCTCATGCAGCGCGCCAAGGCCATTCGTGTGAGCAAGACAGGGCTGAAGCTGCGGGAGCGTCTGCTGGGAAATCCGGACCTGCTGGGTAGGCTGGCGGGGCTGATTCCCTGGCTGGCAAATTTGGCCAACCGCCTGCCTCCCAACCGATGGCTGATGCATGCCCTGCTCGGAATTCACAGAAATAAAATTCTGCCGGATTTTCACGGTCAGACGTTCCAGGCATGGTTCGACCGCGGGGCGGATGGCCACAAGCTGGACGGAGAAAACGGCAAGGTCTTTCTCTTTCAGACCTGCTTCGTAAATTTCAACAATCCGGAGATCGGCAAAGCGGCCATAGAAGTGTTCGCCAGAAACGATCTTTCCGTAAAATGCGACTACCAGCGCTGCTGCGGAATGCCCGCCCTGGACGGTGGTGACGTCCTCCGGGCACAGCAGATGGCGCGGGCCAACATTGCCCAGTTGCTGCCCCATGTGCGGGAGGGGTACAAGGTGTTGGCCATCAACCCCACCTGCTCGATGATGATGCGAAGGGAATATCCCGATCTGGTGGGCGGCGAGGAGGCCAAGCAGTTGGCCGCCGCAGTGATGGACCCCAACGAGTACCTGAACACCCTGCGCCGGGAAGGCCGGTTTAATGGTGCGTTCAGATCCACCCCCAAGAACATCAACTGCCATGTCCCCTGCCATCTACGGGCGCAGAACATCGGTTATCGATCAAGGGATATGATGCGCAGCATCGGTGGCGGTACGGAAGTGGAACTGGTGACCGAATGCTGCGGGCACAACGGCACCTGGGCCATGAAGAAGGAGTATTTCGATCTCTCCCTGCAAGCGGGCCGGAAGGCATTTGCAGGCATGGAGGGAGAGGCGCTAATGACCACGGACTGCCCTTTGGCGGCGATCCAGTTCGAACAGGCAACGGGCCGGCGGCCGCTGCACCCCTTGCAGGTATTGGCCCGCGCCTACCGGGAGGACGGCTTTGAACATGCCCTGTCCCAGGACGAGCCGGCGGAGCAATAATTCCGGCAGCGCGGGTGTTCAATAGGAAATCCTAGGTAAACCAATGCAAAAACCAGTGGAACGCTCGGAAGTCGTGGATATTGCACGCTATGAGCAGACGCGCCCCCAATTCCGGGAAGAGGTGCTGGCCGCCAAGTCACGGCGGCGGGTGCTGGTGGGGGAGCACCTCAATTTTTTGTTCGAAAATCATATTACGGTGCTCTATCAGATTCAGGAAATGATGCGCGTGGAGCGCATCGTGGAAGAAGCGGCGATCGAGCACGAGCTGGCCACCTACAATGAGCTGATTCCACCGCCCGGCGGACTTTCGGCTACCCTGTTGATCGAGTATGAGAATCAGGCCCTGCGGGAGGAACACCTTCCCAAGCTGCTGGGTCTCGAAGAGCATGTCTGGCTCAAGGCGGGCCACCTGGAGCCTCTTAAGGCCGTCTTCGATCGCTCCCAGTTGGGCGAGACGCGCATCAGTTCCGTGCAATACATGCTCTTTACCCTGGATGATGCCATGCGCCAGGGTTGGCAGCAGGCCGCCAGGGAAGGTACCCTGAAGCTGGCCGTGGACCACCCTCATTATACCGCGGAGGCCGTCATCCCTTCGGAAGTGGCTCAGGCCCTGGCGGAGGATTTCGCCTAGTCTTATTTTCCCTAGCCCGGTATGCGCATGTCCCTCAGCACCCGCATCAAAGCAGAGGCCCGCAGGCTGGGTTTTGCGCTGGTGGGCATCCTTCCCACCGGGCCCAGCCTGACCCATCCCTTTTACCAGGCTTGGCTGGAGAAGGGATACGCGGGTGAAATGGGATATCTGGAACGCCACGCGCCCCTGAAAGCGCACCTGGAGCGGCTCGCGCCCGGTGCGCGCTCCGTGATCATGCTATCCCTCAACTATTACAGCGCAGCCCCCCCTGCGCCGGCAAATCAGGAGCAGCCCCGGGGGCGGATTAGCCGCTATGCCTGGGGGCGGGATTACCACGATCTGATCGCGGAAAAGCTGCGGGAGCTGTCGGATTTTATCGCGGCGGAGGCTGGCAGGCCCGTGCAATGCCGCAATTACGTGGATACAGCGCCGGTGATGGAGCGTGAATTCGCCGCCCGGGCCGGCCTGGGCTGGGTGGGCAAGCACGGCGTATTGATTCACTGGGGTCTTGGGTCCTGGCTGTTTTTGGCCGAACTGCTGGTGGATATTGAGCTGGATTACGACGAGCCTCCGCCTCCACGCCGTGCAAGGCAAGGCGGAGCCTCCCGTCCCGCAGGGGATTTTCCCGCGATTCCGCTTGGGCTGGAGTTACGGGAAAGTTGCGGCTCCTGCACGGCCTGCATAGACGCCTGTCCCACCGACGCCATTGTCGCGGAGAAAACGGTGGATTCCCGCCGTTGTATTTCCTACCACACCATCGAATTGAAGGGCCCCATCCCCGAGGAATTCCGTTCGCGGATCGGAGAGTGGGTGTTTGGCTGCGATATCTGCCAGGACGTATGTCCGTGGAACCGCCGCGCCAAGCCTTCCGGCGAGCCGGAATTTTCCGCCGAGGCGGAGCGCGTGCAGCCGTCTTTGCTGGCGCTGCTGGCCCTGGACGAGCAGGGGTTCCGCGAACGATTTGGCGGCACGGCGATTTTGCGCACAAAACGAAGGGGATTGCTGCGCAATGCGGCGATTGCGCTGGGCAACCGCCTTGCCGCGGACAACGATACGGAGTCGAGGGCGGCTGCGCTGCAGGCGCTGCGGAACAGCCTCGCCGACGCCGAGCCCCTCGTGCGCGGGGCCGCGGCATGGGCGTTGGGCGTGGCGGGAGGCCCCCAGGCCATGGAAGCATTAGGAAACGCGCAGCACCGGGAAAGCGACGAGTCCGTGCGTGTTGAAATTTCGCGGGCGCTCGGGCGGTGGGGCAGGTAGCAGCAACGGCCGCATTGGCATTGCGGCGAAAAAAAACCGCCGCGGCTTAGGGGCCGCGGCGGTATCATTTGATGAAGATCAGGGAATGATCTTCAAAGGGAGGAATTAATCGTCATCTTTGTGGCCCTTCCTACCCACACAGATCGCCAACTCAATAATGTCCCTCAGTTTCTCGGGCTTGTCGAGGCTCTTCCGCCGCGCCTCTCCTTGCAGTGTCCCTTGCCCTTGTGCTCGCCGATACCATGGCGTCCATCGTGAAGCCTATCTATACATACGGGCTCCTCGATCACCGTGAAGGTCGCGCTGACGACATCGCTTTCATTGCCAGCCAAGTCCGTCACCTGCACCGTGACCGTATGCTCGCCGAGGCTGAGGCCCGTGATGCTGTCCCCGTTGCGCTGGCTGATCTCGTTGTCGGGCCTATCCAGGATCACGGTCACACTAGTGATACCCTCATTGGAATTGGAGGGATCGTTCACCGTGTAGCTAAGGGTCACCGTGGTGCTCGTGGTTTCCGATCCATCGGCCGGGCTGAGAATCTCAACCTGCGGCGGGGAATCGTCAACGATGAATGTCGCCTCATCGGAGCTCGATCCATTGTCGTTGGTCACGGTCACCTTGACATGGTGCGCGGTTACCGTACCCGTGGGCTGGTCGAACGGCCCCAGGTTGATCGGCTGATTGGCCGGATCCGCATCAACAAGCACCTGACCATCCAAGGCTACCACGACGGTTGCATCTTCGGAGTAGGTGAAGGTCAGCGGAATATCCACACCGGAGCGGAAATTCCGGTCGTTGTCGTTCGGAGACGTGATCACCACTCCAGGCAAACTGGAATCCGCGGTGAATGTTACCGATACTTCCGCGGAACCATGGGGGCCGTTGCGGTCGATCGCTCTCACGGTGATCGTATGCTCGCCATCCACGGGAAGATCGATTGAATCTTCATAGGTGCGCGGGCGCGGTTCCACCGGATCGATCACACGGGTGACGACCGGCTCGGCCGGATTGGGATTGCTCGGCCCCTCCAGGTAAATTTCAATGTCCGACGCATCGTGGACACGGTATCTCAGATTCAATCTGCCACGGGTCACCACATCGTCGTTCTCCGGATTGCGGATTTCCACGAAGGGGGCGACCACATTGATGCTGAATGTGGACTCGTCCGTGCCCGTGAAGCCGGCGTCATCCTCGATATCCGCCCGCAGCTTGTAGTTGCCGTCTGCCAGCGGCGGCAGGTTGCTGCCCGGTTCGACGCCGAGGGGTTCCGTTCCGTATTCACACACACTGCCGGCCTCGGTTTGCTCGACTTGGCAGAGGAACACGGATACCCCGAATTCGCTTTGCCCGCTGG
>JAPUIH010000006.1 GCA_027297205.1 SAR324 cluster bacterium
CATGGGTGGCTGGACCTGCCTGGGCGCCGCGCTGCATCATCCACGGCGCGTGACCTGCCTGGTGATGACCTCGACCTATGGCGGCTTGTCCTCCCCGGAAATGGAGGACCATATCGCGCAAGTACGCAGCCGCCGGGACGCACCGGGACAGTCCTTTGCCGGCCGGGCCCTGGCTCCGGATTATCCGGCCCGCGAGCCCGCCATGGCGATGCTTTATGAACAGTTGCGGGCTTTTAACACTGACTTTGACCCGCGCCGCATGGGCTCGATGCTCGATTCGGCCGATGGCATCCGCCCGGAGGCGCTGGCGGGCTATACAATCCCGACGTTGTTTTTGATCGGAGGCCGTGACCAGATTTTTCCGCCGGAGTTGCTGCGCATGGCGGCGCGGCTGGTGCCGGGCGCGCAGACGGAGGAATTCCCCAATGCCGGACATTCCCCTTATTGGGAGGATGCGGCAATTTACAATGAAGTGGTGGAAAAGTTTTTACGGCGGCAGTTGGGGGGCTAGGCCCCCGCCGAGCATAACACACTGTAACCATTTATCTATTGGAGCCTGCCATGAGCGATATGCCAAGCCGAGTGACCATTCAGGAAGAAGGCCCGCGGGAGGGATTCCAGATTGAGCCGGGCCCCATTCCCACGGAGCGGAAAATCGAGTTGATCGACGCCCTTTCCGAAACCGGGCTGGAGAAGATTCAGGTGGCCTCCTTTGTCAATCCAAGGCGCGTGCCGGGCTGGGCCGATGCGGAGGCGGTGGTGGCGGGCATAAAGAAAAAACCGGGGGTGCGCTACCACGCACTGTGGCTGAACGAGCAGGGCCTCTTGCGGACGCTGGCGGCGGAGGGCCTGGAAATGAAAGGCTCCATTTCCACCACCACATCCGAGAAGTTCATGCGCAACAACACCAACCGCGGCTTCGAAGAGAACGATCAGGTGCAGCGAAACCAGATCGCCATCTGTAAGGAAAATGGCGTGCCCGTGGAGAGGCTGGGTGTGATGACGGCTTTTGGCTGCAATTTCGAAGGGGAAATCTCCAGCGGCAAGGTGCTTATCGCCGTGGAGCGCATGCTGGCCATTGCCGGGGAGGCGGGAGAAAGCATCAAGGTGATCAGTCTGGCCGACACGATGGGTTGGGCCACGCCGCTTTCCATCAAGCGCATCGTGGGGGCCGTGCGGGAGCGCTGGCCGGAGCACCGCATCGGCCTGCATTTGCATGACACGCGGGGCCAGGGCATCGTCAACGCCTATGCGGGCATGGAGGTGGGGGTGGACCTGTTCGACGCTTCCGTGGCGGGGCTGGGGGGCTGTCCCTTCGCCAAGCTGAAGGGGGCCGCGGGCAACGTGTGCACGGAAGATTTGGTATTCATGTGCGAGGAAATGGGCATCGCCACCGGCGTGGACCTGGACCGGCTGATCGACGCAGCCTTGCTGGCCGAGGATATTGTGGGCCACCCCCTGCCCGGCGCGGTGATGCGTGGCGGCAGCCTGGGGGCGCTGCGCCGCCAGAGCGCCTGAGTGTGGTACGGCCCCGCGCGGACTTACCGCTTCCGCCGGGCGCGACGAGCCGTGAGCCGGGCGAGGCTAGTCCCCACCGGCTCCGCCTTCGGCCACGACAATACCGCGGGCCTGCAGATCGTCTATTTCACTGCCGCTTAAACCACACTCCAGGAGCAGTTCCCGCGAATGCTGGCCCACGGCCGGCGGCTGGCGGCGCAGTTTGAAGTCGTGGCTGCCCACCTCGATGGGCAGGCGCGGCAGGCGGGTCTTCACGCCGTCGGGTAACTCCACGTCCAGTAGGCGGCCGTGCGCATTCAGTTGCGGGTCGTCGAAGAGATCCTCGGTCTTGGCGACCGGCGAGAAGGGGATGCTGATGCGGTCGCAGATTTCGCACATTTGCGCCTTGCTGTGCTGCTTTACTATCTCCGCGACGATGGGCAGCAGGGTGGGCCGCTCGCGCACCCGGTGCTCGTTGCTGGCGTAGCGCGAGTCGTCCAGCAGGTCCTGGCGGCCGAAATATTCGCAGAAGCGCTTCCAGTGCTGGTCGCTGGTCATGCCCACGAATATCTGGTCGTCATCCGCGGTATCGAATATCTGGTAAACGGCCCAGGCGCCCAGCCGGGCGGGCATGGGCGGCACAGGTTTGCCCGTGACGGACTGGCCGGCCATATGCTGGGCCATCAGAAACGCGGTGCACTCGAACAGGGCGCTCTTGATGAATTGACCCCGGCCGGTACGCTCGCGGTCCCGCAGCGCCGCCATGATGCCCACCACCGCGAAGGTGCCGCCCATGATGTCGATTATCGAGGCGCCCGCGCGCAGGGGCTGGCCCGGCGGCCCGGTCATGTAGGCCAGCCCGGCCATGAACTGCACCACTTCGTCCAGGGCGGGGCGGTGCTCGTAGGGGCCGCTCAGGAAACCCTTCAGGGCGCAGTAGATGATGCGCGGGTTGCTGCGCTTGAAGTCGGCATAGCTGCATCCCAGGCGTTCCATGGTGCCCGGAGCGTAGTTTTCGATCACAACGTCGGCGGATTCCGCCATGCGGTGAGCCAGCTTGCGCCCTTCCTCGGTTTTCAGGTCCAGGGCCAGGCCACGCTTGTTGCGGTTGAAGGCGCCGAAGAACCCTGCGGCAAAGCCGGGCATGCGGCGGGTCTTGTCGCCACCGGGAGAAGGTTCGATTTTGATGACGTCCGCTCCCAGGTCGGCCAGCACCAGACCGGCTGAGGGTCCCATGATGGTCTGGCAGAATTCCAGCACTCGGATATCCGCTAGGGGCAGGGCGTCATTGCCTGCATTGTTTTCACTCATGCGATTCGCTCATCATGTTGCTTTATGCGCACGCCCCCGGCGGCGCATGGGAATTTTGCAAGGTAGCATATTCTTAAGGCGGGATCAGCATGGCCGGCACAGGTGATAGGGCGAGCCGGGCGCCCGCCGGCTCAATGATAAGAAATTCGCACCTGCCATCGGTTGCGGCAGTAAAATTGACGGATACAATCGGGTGGGATTGTGGTAAATTTAGGCCAGCAGTCACGCTCTGCCGGGTCCCTCATTTTGGCGGTACAAATACGCTACAAAAGGCAGGAACAGCCCATGACAACTTCCACGGACTGGAAAAGCGAATACGAGTCCCTGATGAAATCCAGTGGATTTCGCGACCCGGGATTCCTGGAATCGAAAAACCGCAAACATTCGCGCTTGGCATTTAAGACCGGCACAACCGTATCCATACTTATGGAGCCCGAATTCTGCCAGATCGTCAATATATCCGTTGGCGGAATTTCCTTTTACTCTGATATTCCCCTGCCCAGCGGACACACCATCAGCATCACCCTTGGTGAATCCCTCAGCTTGAATCTAAGAGTGGATTCCTGCCACATCGAGGAACTGGAGCCGGTGCTGATGGTCACCAGCCACCGCTATCTGGTCGGCGCGGAGTTCATCAGCGAGTCGGACGGATACAGAGTGATGTCAGAGGTGCTGAAATCCCACAGCGAGTCCTTGTTCGAACTCAC
>JAPUIH010000060.1 GCA_027297205.1 SAR324 cluster bacterium
GTGGGCCACGGATATGATAATATTGGTGTCGTTCAGCTCGTCGATCTTTTCCAGCGTAGACGAATCCTCATACAGCGCGATTATCCCGCCGTGGTTCAGCCAGGGATCGGCAACCACCTGCTGCATGATGGCGAACCCATCGAACTGATCATCCGAAAAATTGATGATGATCAAGGCGGGAGTCTGATAATTGATGTAATCAATTCCTTCCTTGGAATTTCGGAGGGGCACCGAATAAAACAATAATTCGCCGCCAGCCCCTTTCTCTTCCCCATGCATTTGATTCGTGACACGAAACGCCTCGTCGACTGCGCTGTCCAATTCCTCGCTCGTGTTGATAAAGGGAACCTTCATCGTCAGCTTTCGAATAATGCGCCCAGCCCGGAGTCAGTGTTACCCGAGACTGCAAAATTGGCCGCAATAACAAGGGTTTAAATTGAAACCAGCGATAGCCAAGATGAGTATGACAGCAACAATGTAGATTATCACGAAATCAATTGCAATGAAGTCCGCGGCTGCACGGGTGGAACGTCCCGATATTGGCGCGGTTCTGACGGCCACTGCCCCGCTGCAAATGAGCGGCGAGCCCCACCGGGCATGACCACCGTTTCCGGGGCGATCCGTGGCGCGCCATGGCGAATGCGCAGCGCATCCGTCTCCGCCGGGAGCCCTGGCCGGAAGAATCTTTTTCGCGCCCAGGCGGAACAAATCGGCAACATTTACTGTAATTACAATTACCAGGGTATTTTTTGACTCCGGAAATTGGCCCACGGGGTCAAAGTCTTCGGATTGCCAAGTCTGCTCCGCCCGATCATCAAGATTGGGCAGTCATCACGCCAAGCGGGCCAATTCCACCGAAGCTGAGCGCTCGAATAGGAGAGGAGTAAGGATTGCTCACTGGATTGCTGTCGTTATCGGAGACCGAGCTGGCCCGCAAGAGCAAGCGTGAACTGATCGCGGAGCTCGGCAGGATCAGGCAATCCCTGGAAAATGTCAATGGAGGCCATCACGCGCCCACATCAGGCGCATCAGGGGACCCGGAAGGCTCGGAGCGGCGGTTGCTGGATGCGATCGAGGCGGTGCCCAGTGGGTTTGCGTTGTTCGATCCCGCAGACCGCCTGATAATTTGCAACAGCGTGTACCGCGAACTGCTGGGCGTATCCGGCGAGGAATCCCCCTCCGGACTGACGTACGAGGAATTGCTGCGGCCGGTGGTGGAACGCGGCCTGATCCTGGAGGCCGTGGGACGCGAGGAGGCATTCATTCGCGAGCGGCTGGAGCACCATCGCCATCCTACCGAGGATATAGTGCTCCATTTACCCGGCGGAAGGTGGTGGCGGGTAGGAGAAACGAGGATTCATGATGGAAGCACCCTCTACATTTGCACGGACGTTACCAAGCTCAAGCAGACTGAAGAAGAGTTGCATTTCGCTCAGGAGCGGCTGGCCGGAATTCTCGCAATTTCGAACGATGCCATCATCTCTGTTGACGAAGAACAGCGCATCGTCATCTTCAATGCAGGTGCGGAAAAAACCTTTGGTTACCAGCGGCAGGAAATGATCGGCCAACCCTTACAGACACTTTTGCCGGAGCGCTTTCGGCAGGCCCACCACGGTCATATGGAGGCGTTCGCGAACGGCGGCCTCGTCTCCCGGGCTATGTCGGAGCGGGCGGAGGTGCTGGCCATCCGCAAGGACGGTTCGGAGTTCCCCGCCGAAGCGTCGATCTCAAAACTTGAGTTGGGGGGGACGCGCATCTTCACCGTCATCCTGCGTGACATCAGCAGGCGCTGGCAGGCCGACGACGCCCTGCGCGCCAGTCAACGTCTGCTGCAAACGGCCTTCGATGCCATACCGCACAACATATCCGTAAAAAATCTTGATGGGCGCTATCTGATGGTCAACAAGTCCGTATGTGATTTCCTGGGTTATCCCCTGCAGGAAATTATCGGAAAGACGACGCTGGAAATTGAGCGGGCCTCGAACGCGGAAAAATTCGATGTGGATCGCCTTGACCGGGTCGTATTGTCGGGGCAGGAGCGGCTCACAATACATGAATACACGCGAACCGCTTCCGACGGCCGGGAATCGATTCTGCATACCATTCGGGCAGCCCTAACCGACGCACTCGGGAATGTATCGGGAGTGGTTGTCGTATCGATGGACATCACCGAACAGCGGCAGGCGGAACAAAGGGCCGAGCAAGCGCACACGCGCTTGATGGATGCCATGGAAAGCATTTCCCAGGGATTCGTGCTCTACGATGCGGACGACCGCCTCGTGCTGTGGAATCAGAAATTCGCACGGATCAACAGCGATATCGCGGAATTGCTCAAACCCGGCACCCCTTTTGAAACTCTTGTGCGCGCAGGCGCAAAAGCCGCCCGCATAACCGACCGGGGTATCGACCCGGACCAATGGGCCGAACGGCGCATCGCCCGCCACCGCAACCCCCAGGGTACCGACGAACGTCCGGGCGCCGACGGTGGCTGGTATCTTGCCAGCGAGCACAAAACACGTGGCGGCGGAACAGCCGGGGTGTGGACGGACATCACAGACCTGAAGCGTGTGGAAGAAGCCCTGCGCGCGCGGGAAGAGCAATTGCGGCTCTTCATCACCCACGCGCCCGCGGCGGTGGCCATGTTCGACCGCGGCATGCGCTACCTGTTGCACAGCAGGCGCTGGGTGGAGGATTTCGACCTGAGGGATGACGACCTCACGGGGCGCTCGCATTATGATGTCTTTCCCGAACTGCCACGAAAATGGGCCGACGCTTTTGCAAGGTGCCTTGCCGGATCGGTGGAGCGCTCCGAGGAAGATTCCTTTCATCGCGCGGACGGAACGTTGGATTGGGTGCGCTGGGAAATTCACCCCTGGCGGGATATGCGGGGGGACATTAGCGGTATCGTGATGTTTATCGAAGTCATCAACGAGCGAAAGAGGGCTGAAGCACAGCTGATCCGCTCGCAACGCATGGAGGCCGTGGGGCAGATTACCGGCGGCGTGGCCCACGAATTCAACAACCTGCTTCACATCATTCACAGTTACGCGTACCTGATCGGCGAAGAACGGCCGCAGGACGAACGACTCGCCGCCCTGGTGAAACCCATCGAAAACGCCACGCAAAGAGGCGCGGTCCTGGTCAAGCAGTTGCTCTCCTTTTCCAGGCGGCAGCTGTTGCAGCCCAGCCAGATCGATCTGAATAAGGTGACGCTGGAAATGCTTGCATTGATTCGCCCGCCTCTTGGGGATGCGGTCGAGTTAACGGTTTCAACCGGGAAAGGGTTGTGGCCCGTGCTGCTGGATCAGGGCGAACTGGAATACGCCCTGCTCAATCTCGCCCTCAACGCCCGTGACGCCATGCCCCGGGGCGGCAAGCTGACCATCAAAACGCAAAACTGGGTCGGCGCCCCTCCCGATTCAGGCCAGGACGATCCAGACGGGTGGGGACAATTTGTAATGCTTTCGGTGACGGATACCGGCTGTGGGATGACATCCGAAGTGCGGGACCGCGCATTCGAGCCCTTTTACACCACCAAGGGGATGGCTCAGCATAGCGGCCTGGGACTGAGCATGATACACGGGTTCGTCAATCAGTCCGGGGGTTTCGTGGAGATTGAAACCGAGGTGGATGTGGGAACGAGCGTGAAAATGTTTTTGCCCCGTGTGGAATAAAGTCCGCAATAAGCCAGAGGAGCAAGGCTATGGAATGCCAACATGAGAAAATCGCGGGTCGAAAGATCGTCCTTGTCGTAGAGGACGACCTGGATGTACGGGAAGTAACCGGGCATTTGCTTACCCAGTTGGGATATGAAGTCAAGAATGCCGATCATGCCTCCGCCGCCCTGACATTGCTGGATGGGGGCGAGCAGGTGGATTTGCTGTTCGCCGACGTGGGCCTGCCATCGGGCATGAATGGCGCGGAGCTGGTCAACGAGGTGCGCCGGCGCTATCCCGATTTGAAATCCCTGCTGGTTACGGCCTATGACGAGAAGGCCCTGAGAGCCTACGGAGCCTATGCCACGGGCGCCAATATTCTGAACAAACCCTACGGCAAGGAACAATTGGCCACGGCGATCGAGGCTTGCATGAGCAAGATCTAGCAAGCCTGCCCTTGCGGGACCCACCACTCCCGGCGCGGCTTACATGGTCATGCCGCCGTCAATGGCTATGGCCTGCCCGGTCATGTAAGCGGCCTCATCGGAGGCCAGGTAGGCCGCCAGGGCCGCGATTTCCTCCGGCTGCCCAAGCCGGCCCATGGGTTGCCGCGCGATGAAATCCCGCAGGGCTCGTTCCGGATCAGGCGCCTGGTTGACCCGCTCGCGCCAGGAGGGCGTCTCCACGGTGCCGGGGCAGATGGCGTTGGCCCGTATGCCTTCCCCGATGAAGTCGATGGCCAGGCTCTTGGTGAGCCCGATCACTCCGGCCTTGGATACGGAATACACCCCGCGCTCCTTCACGGCAAAAGGACCCGCCACCGAGGCAATATTTACGATGGAGCCGCCGCCCGAGGCGGTCAGAAACGGCACGAACAGCCGGCACATGTGGTAGATGCCCTTCAGGTTGATGTCCATGGTGCGCTGCCAGCTCTCCTCGCTGGCCTCCACCAGCGTACCCGTATCCACGATCCCGGCCACGTTGCACAGCACCTGCACCGCGCCCAACTGCTCGTCCACCCAGGCATGCACCTGCGCGCAGTCCGCGCCGATTGAGACGTCTCCCGCCAGGGCGTGGGCCACACCGCCCTGGGCCCGCACTTCCTCCGCAACGGATTCCACGCCCGCCCACTCCCTGTCCATCCCCACCACCGTGGCTCCTTCCCGGGCCAGGCGCAGGCATATCTCCCGCCCGATTCCAGCCGCCGCGCCCGTTACCACGGCAACCTTGCCCTTCAGTCTCTCCATATCGTCCTCGTTTCTCCATCTTGTATTTGCCAATTTTGATCCCGGCGCCACGGGCCGGGCGCATCCCGGAAGGCCCCGCGGCGGCCCGCCGCCCCATCATCGCCTCTCTGCCTCCCACCAGGCCGCCTTCCCATGGACAACCTGACCCGATTGCATTATGAATGCTAGGATTTTCACGGCCTCCCTCCACCTTGCGGGGAGAGGCATCACGGGCAGGCATTATGAGCGAGCGCAATCTCAAGGGAAAAGTGGCTCTGGTCACTGGCGGGGCGGCGGGCATCGGACGTGCCATCTGTATTGCCCTGGCGGAGCTGGGGGCCGACATCGCCGTGATGGATGTAAACGGGGACGGCGCAAAGGAAACCGCGCAGTTGGCGGCCGGCCAAGGTGTGCGGCAGATCGCGGTCAATGCCGACGTGTCCGACTACGAGGCGGTTAAGGCCGGGCTGGAACAGGTGCGCAGTGCCCTGGGCGATCCCCAGATTATGATTTGCAACGCCGGCATCGCCGGAGCGCCGTCCCTGTTCCGCAATGAAAACAAGGAGAACTGGAAGCGCCAGTTCGAAGTCCACGTGGACGGCGCCTACCACTGCATCCGGGAGACGATCAATCCAATGCTGGAGCGTGGTTGGGGCCGCATCGTCTGCACCTCCAGCGTGGCGGCCACCCTGGGCTGGCGTGGCGCGGCCTCCTACGCGGCGGCAAAAGGTGCGCTGATCGCCCTCGTCCGCACCCTGGCCTTGGAATACGCCGCCAAGGGCGTGACGGCCAATGCGGTGCTGCCCGGTGTGATTGAAACGGAGTTGATGCGCGAAGGCATCGAGAAAGTGCGGGATCAGGTGGTGGGATCGATACCGATGGGGAGGATCGGAGAACCGGAGGACATCGCCAACGCCGTGGCCTTCCTCTGTTCGGACCGGGCCGCTTACCTGACCGGACAAATGATCAGCCCCAACGGCGGCATGTGGATTCCCTGATCCAGGATTACGCGGGCACAGCCGCGGGCTGAGGCAGCGCCCGTAGCGCCCCCAGGAACACTTCCGACAATTGGTCTATTTCCACTTCGGTCATGGGCGTGGATAACGCCCCCAGGCCGCCCGCCGCTATAATAATCCCGTTGTTCAGAAAATGCCGATGCACGCTGGCCAGCAACTGCTGTTCCTCCGGAGACTTGAAGCTGTCCCGGTAAGTGGTGAGGGGCTTGTCCTTGAGGTGAATCATGAACAGGGAGCCCTTGCCCGTGATGCGCCCTTCCACCCCCGCCACCTTGATTGCCTCATGCAGTTGGGATCGGGCACGCTCTCCCAGGGCGTTCAGACGCGCAAAAGCCTCCTCGGTCATCAACTGCATGGCCGCATGCCCGGCCGCCATGGTCAGTGGATTGCCATTGAACGTGCCGGCATGGGGCAGAGGCGCCTTGCCCCGGCTGTGATTGAACATCTCCATCACTTCCGCCTTGCCGGCCACGGCCCCCACGGGCAGCCCTCCGCCGATCACCTTGCCCATGGTGGTCAGGTCGGGCTGGATGCCGAACTCGGTCTGTCCCCCCTGGTAGCCCAGCCGCAGGGATATCACCTCATCCAGAATGAGCACGATACCGTGCCTGCGGGTCACTTCCCGCAGCATGGTCAAATACTCGGGGGTGGCGGGAATCAACCCAGCCCGGTTCGGCATCACGTCGATCACCACCGCCGCGAGCTCGCTGGCGTGGGTGGTCAATATGCGTTCGCTGCGCTCTACATCATTGAAGGGAATGACCGCCACGTCCTCCAGCACCTTCGGCGGCGTGCCCCGAGCGTAGGGCACCGACAGCGGTGTGTCTTCTCCCCAGTTGGCCGCGCTGGAATCCAGGCTGACCTCCACATAATCGTAGGAGCCGTGATAAACCCCCTCGCATTTGGCGATCATGGGCCGTTCCGTGTAGGCCCGCGCCGCCTTTACCGCGTTCATGACCGCCTCGCTGCCCGAATTGACGAAGCGGATGCGCTCGAAGGAAGGTACGCGCGAGGTCAGCAGTTCGGCCAGCAGCAATTCCGCCTCTGTGGGATGCGCAAATCCCGCCCCCAACTCCAGTTGCGCGGCGACGGCCTTGCTGATCTCCGGATGGGCATGGCCGTGAATGAGCACCGTGTAGTTGTTCACGAAGTCCACCCGCTCCACACCGTCCACATCCGTAATCCGGCAGCCCTGACCGGAGCGCGCAAATATCGGATAGGGGGCGTAGAAGATGGTGGAGCGGCTATTGCCCCCCGGCAATACCTTGCAGGCACGCTGGAAGAGCTGTGCGGAATTGGAATCGGGGTTCGGGTAGTTCGTCATTGTTCCTCGGGGTTAATCAATTATCATCCGGACGGCGCCGCGCAAGGGCCGGGCCCAGGGCCGTTGCCTAGGCTCAGCAAGGGGGCACCGTCTCGTGCCAGCCGGTCTCCTTTTCATAAGCCCGTGCGATGCGGAGCAGCTTGGCCTCGCCGTAGGGGCGCCCCGCCAGTTGGAAAGACATGGGCAGACCATTGGCGGAAAGCCCGGCGGGCATGGTCAGAACGGGAACACCCAGGTAATTGAACGGCCGCGTGCACCAGGTCAAGCCGGTAATTACGGAGTTCATTCTCTCCGAGGCGCCCACGTCGGTTTCCTCGATAGTGGGCACGGGGATGGACAGCATGGGCGTGTGCAGCACGTCCACCTTGTCCAGCACCTCCGCCACGAAACCGGCCATGATTTGCTGGCGCAGGCTCAAGGCCTCGATATAATGGGTGGCCGGGATCATCAATCCCTGCTGGTTGCGGGCGCGCACCTGAGGCGAGTAGTCCCCGGGACGCTCGGCCAGCCATTGCCGGTGCAGGGCCGCCGCCTCCGCGCGCGAAACGATCTGGCCCAGTTCAAAAACCTGGGCCATGTCCGGCACCTGCAAAGTCACCAGTTCGGCGCCCAGGGAGCGGTACACTTCCAGGCTTTGCTCCATGGCCTTTCGCACTTCATCGCCGGTCTTGTCGTAAAAGTAATTCTCGGGCACGCCGATCTTCAAGCCCTTCACTCCCTCTTCCAGTCCGGCCTCGTAGTCCGGCACGGGTTCCGCGCTGGACGTGGGATCCTTACTGTCCTGCCCCGCAATCACGGTCATCATGCGCGCGCAATCGCGTACTGTGCGGGTGAGCGGACCCACGTGGTCCAGGGAAAAAGACAAGGGCATCACCCCGTGGCGGCTCACGCGGCTGTAGGTGGGCTTCAGCCCCACCAGCCCGCACATGCCCGCAGGCAGGCGCACCGAGCCGCCCGTGTCCGTGCCCAGGGAGCCAAACACCAGGCGCCCCGCCACCGAGGTTCCCGAACCGCTGGAAGACCCCCCGCAGATATGTGCGATATTCCAGGGATTGCGGCAATGCCCATAATGGTCGTTCAGCCCATGCGGCCCGGTGGCGAACTCACACATATTGAGGGCGCCCAGGTCCAGTGCCCCTGCCGCGCCCAGCCGCTCCAGCACGGTGGCGGTATAATCCGGCACGAAGTCCTTGCGGATGATGGAGCCGCCGGTGGAAACGGTTCCGGCCCGGTAGTAGAGATCCTTATGGGCCAGGGGCACCCCGTGCAGCGGACCGCGCAGACTGCCCTTGGCCTGCTCCTGGTCGGCCCGCCGGGCATCGTCCAGGGCCTCGTCGCCCCGGATTGCGATGAAACAGTTGAGCC
>JAPUIH010000061.1 GCA_027297205.1 SAR324 cluster bacterium
CAGAGCCATTTCAGGGACTCCGGCAGAAAACCCATCTCCACCCTTGGAACGATTGAGACGATCGCCAGGGCCAGCACAATCAGGGGAAAGGACATGAAGACATCGACGATGCGCTGGATGATCAAATCGGTTTTCCCACCAAAATAGGCGCTGGCAACGCCGACCACCAATCCCAGGGCGGACCCGACCATGGAACACACAAATCCGACCAGCATGGCCGTCCGCGCGCCAAAGATCATGCGCGAGAGCAAATCCCGGCCGTTATCGTCCGTTCCCAGTAAATGCTGCGCAGATGGGTGGGCGTTGAATAACTCGTAGTCGAGTTCAAGGGGGTGATAGGGGGCGAGCACATCGGCGAACATGGCGATGAAAATTAAAATGAAAACGACGACCAGCCCTATCGACCCCAGCGGCTTTGTACGAAAAAACCGCTGGACCATGTCAAACCAGGTCTCCTCATCGGCAAGGATGTCTTGAGAGACTGGCGTTCCTGCAATATCGGTCATGGTAGCCTCTTCACCGAACGATCAAGCGTAAGAAATCCGGGGGTCCAGCCAAGCATATAGAATATCGATCATAAAATTCATGAACACAATGACAAAAGCCACAAGCAGCACTAGGGCCTGCACCACCATATAATCTTTTTGGATTACGGAATCCACGAACAGATTTCCAAGCCCGGCTATGTTGAATACCTGCTCCGTGACCACCAATCCGCCCACCAGGAAGGCGAACTCCATTCCGATCACCGTGACCACCGGCAGCATGGCATTGGTCAGGGCGTGCCGGTTGATGACGATCCTTTCCAGCAGGCCCTTGGCGCGGGCGGTACGGATGTAATCCTCCCGCAGCACTTCCAGCACGGTGGAGCGGGTCATGCGCATGGCGACGGCGGAATACCGGTATCCGGTGGCCAGGGCGGGCCAGATCAGCATGGACAGATTGTACCAGGGGTCCTCCCATATCGGTATATAGTCGAAGGGA
The DNA here is from genome assembly GCA_027297205.1 of SAR324 cluster bacterium. GTDB lineage: Bacteria > SAR324 > SAR324 > SAR324 > JACQKK01 > JAPUIH01. Next base: position 985 of record JAPUIH010000061.1, read on the forward strand.
GGGGCCCATTGGGAATCGGTGATGATCAGAATACCGATGATCATCATCATCCCCAACCAAAAAGAGGGCGTGGCCAGCCCGGCAATGGAGAAAATGCGCACGCAATAATCCACCCAGGTGTCCTGGCGCAAAGCCGCCCAGGTGCCCAGGGGAATGGCCAACACGATGGACAACAAGGTGGCCATGATGGCGATTTGCAGCGAAGCCGGGAGGGCGATCTTGATATCCCTGGATACATCGTCTCCGGTGAGCATGGATTTTCCAAAATCGAATTTCAATGCCCCCCACGCCCAATCCAAAAACTGCACCGGATAGGATCGGTTGAGACCGAGATTTTCCCTTTCGATTTCAATTTGCTCTTCAGTGACGTCGGCGCCTTCCCCCACCAGCTTCATGACCACTACATCCCCCGGGATCATGCGCATGAGGATGAACACGATCACGGTGACGAAAAACAGCGTGGGAATCATCAAAAGAAAGCGGCGGATCAGGTAACGATACACTGGGCGTCCAACCTGTAAATTGGCCGTCACTCCCGGTTTCACGCCGGGAATGACGGCCGCTATTGGCTAATAAGGATGATTGGCGTCCGCCATTGCAGACATAAACATCCCTGGTTTACTGATCCAGCCAGACGTCAACCAAACCCATGTTGAGATAATGGCTGGGCGTGATGTTCCAGTTTTTCATCTTGCTGCTGTGCACCACGGCGCGTTGCCACCACAAGGTGGAAAACGTCCTGGCCTGCGATGTCAGGCGCTGCTGGAATTTCCACAACAATGCTTTTTGCTTGTCGAAATCCGGCTCCCGCAACTGCCGGTCGAACAGGTCGTCGATCACGGTGTCCTCAATTTTCGTGTAGTTCGAGCCGGAATAGGACACATACTTACTGACATCCAAGGTCGGATTCACCACCGCCTGGCAGTTGAAATCCATTGACACCACGTACGCACTCGCATCCGTCATCCTGTTCTTCGGCCTGCGCAGGGAGTCCCAGAACTTGGAAGTGGGCAGCACTTCCTGCTTCACGTTCAGGCCGATCTGCCGCCATTGGTCCAGCAGCCAGATGCCGACCACTTTGTAGGGCTGGTCGGTGGTGCGGTTGCGGAAGGTGAATTTGAACCCCTTGGGAATCCCGGCTTCCTTAAGCAGCCTTCTGGCCTTCGCCCTGGATGCCTTGATGTCTCTGGAATATCCTTCCAGGGATTCCAACTGCGCGCGGCTGGGAGCAAGCGGATGGCCCGGAAATACGGCGCCGCCCACGGTCTTCACAATGGCCCGCTTGGAGAGATAGCCCGAGCCGCCCCAACGGTCCAGGGCCAGGCTGAGGGCCCTGCGCACCCTGACGTCGTCGAAGGGCTTCTTGTAGGAGTTGGGCGTCACGTTGAGCGCGCAATTCCAGACACTTCGTTGCACGGTCAGGGCAGATCCCTTGATGCGAAGCAGGTCCTCGACCGCCGCCGGAGGCAGGCCGCGGAACATGCTGTGGATGCGCCCGCTTTCCAGGGCCGCCACGTACACGCTTTGCTTGGAGGCGAAGATGCCTTCGATCGCGTCCAGATAGGGCCGCCCGGCGACGAAATAATCCTTGAAGCGCTCGCCCTTGATGCGCACCCGCGGAACGTACTCGACGAACTTGAAGGGCCCGGTGCCCATGATGTTCTTCTCATAATAGTGCATGTCCTTTTCCAGGATGTCCGCACTGTAGATGTAATTGAAGGGCATGGCCATGGCCCAAATTAAGGCCGGAGACGCAAACTTCAGCTTGAAAACGATCGTGTAGTCGTCCGGTGCGCTGATCGATTTCACCATGCTGAACATCTGCTTGCGGGCGCTCAGTACGCCTTTGGGAGGAAATACCAACTTGTTCCAGGTTGCCAGGACATCCCTGGATGTCATCGGCGTGCCGTTGTGAAACTTCACACCCCGGCGGATTTTGAAGGTGTAGGTCAAATTGTCCGCGCTGATTTTCCAGCTTTTGGCAATTTCTCCCTTCAGCTTTTTCGCTCCAGGCACCAGCGGATCGACCTGAATGAGGAGGCTGTAGAAGGGAGCGGTCGGATGAACGGTGGCAAAGGAGGTTTCCTTATGGCCGTCCAGGGATTTGGCTCCCTTTGAGGGAATCATGTAGATTAGCTTGCCGCCCCTTTTTGCCGCCTGGGCATCTGCAAGGGGCATCAATACCAGTCCGATCGCTAAAAAGAATACGGCGACGGCGGCGAAAAAAGTACGCAGAATCATGACGTCTCTCCTTTACATGGACAAGTCAGGTTGCAAAAGCCCGGAATTGTGATGTTAACAGGGAAACGCTACAAAATTTAAAAGGGAAACGCCACCAATATATGCAAGTAGCAAAATCGAAGGGAAAACTGCGTAAATCATTGCTCTGCGGCTCGGCCACGAACGGGAAATACGAATCCGGGACGCAAAAATTATCCTCCGCGCGCGAATATGTCCGGGAATTGAGAGAATAGTTTCGTTCCGATGTTCTGCTAGAGGTTCTTGACTTCCTTGGATAGGGTCAACATTCCCTTTCTCACATAGGCCGCCTGGGCATTTTCGAATTGTTTCGGATCGTAGACGTAGTTGACCATGATACCCATCGACTGGCGCAATCCCTTGGTTGACAGGTCCGCAAGCCAGTTGATCCGGCCCAGCAACGCTCCGTTCGACGCATGAAAATGGGCCACCGGGCACGCGGCGCTGGTATCATTCTTTCTAACTTCGGTCAGATAGAACCTTACCGCCCGCAGCAGGCCGGGGCGGAGCGCCTGTTCCAGTTTATTCTCCTCGTTCCAGACCGGGACATTCAGCGCCGCAGTGAGGGCCTGTGAGATATTCTTTTGTCCCGTTATTGCGCATAGGCTGGCAACCTCCGCCTTCTGAAAAAATCTCGCAAGGCCCCCGCTGACCAGTTCCGGCTCCAGGAAGCCGCGCCGAAAATTGGGCATGGGCGAAAGGGTTGCAAAGGTGGAAATGTGGGAGAACTCTGTGCGGAGCTTCGCCAGCACTTGTTTGATCAGAAAATTGCCCAGGGGAATTCCGCGCAGCCCCTTTTGCGCATTGGAGATGCTGTAAAATATGGCCGTGTCCACCTGATGGGCGGCGAGCGTCGGACGGTTGGGGTCAAGCAAAGCCTGGATGCTGCTGGCCAGGCCCTTGACCATCGCGGCTTCGAGGAAAATTACCGGCTCCCCGGGCATCGCCGGATGGAAAAATGCAAAGGCCATACGGTCCGAAGTGAGCCTGCGCTTCAGATCATCCCAGCTGGTGATCTGGTGCACCGCCTCATACTCAATCAACTTTTCCAGGGTTTCCGCGGAGGTTTCCCAGGTGAGGCGCTCCAGCCGCAGCACTCCGATGTTGAACCAAGTGATCAGGAGGTGCCGCAGGTCATACTCCACACCGATCAATTCGGGTTCTTTCGGCAGTTCGGCCAGCAGGTCGGCGCGCAGGTCAACCAGAAATTTGCTGCCACCGGAATTGGTGTTAAACAGCCGGAACAGCCTCAGCCGTGGGCTCTCCAGCACCGACTTTAGATCGGTGATTTCTTCAATCCGGGTGCCCTCCGTCTCCAGATACGCCCGCGCCGCCGAGGATACGCGGCTCTGATCAACGGATAAGTCTCTTGCCAGCATGCGGAAGAAGGAAAGCTTCTCCGGGCGGGCCATGTGCTGATAGGCGTCGGCCACCTGCGCGATGAGCACCATTCCGGAAATTTCCCCCTGCTTGTCCAGCGCCTTCAGGCACTGCTCCCGCAGGTTTCCGGGATTTTCCAGCGTGCCGCCGTACCTCTCCCCAAACCAGTTCCCAAACGCCGCCTTTAGCTTGTAAAGCACCCCTGCCAGGTTTACCTGCTGCAGGCCGGTTTCCTCTGTCACACCACTTCCTTGCTCGTTGGGCGGGGTATTGGGCGCGGTATTGGATATCTGAGGCTTTGTTTCGGAAGTCATAACCGGGCTCCTTTTTCCCGCGCCGCAGCCCTCACAGCCCCACGGCATCGAGTGCGTGGGGCCGGAAATTTAGGAGCTTACTTGTTGCTCCCGCCGCCATGGATATAAGCGATGATTATTCCAGCCGCGGCGCCTTGGATGAGAAAGAAAAGTCCCTCTACCCAGAACCAGTTAAAAGAGGTGTAATTGTATCTGCTCACGTAAATCAAGGGCAGCATGGCGGTAAAAAGACCCATCATTAGGCCGAATCTTCCTCCCTCCACCAGCGGCGCGCCTCCTTTGTATCCGAGGGGATACACATAGGCCAGCACGAAGGCCCTGATGACTTCGGCCAGAATGATCACCGGCAACACCATCTCAGCCTTTAGCAGAGCCGAAGCCTGCTCTGCGTAATAAGCGCCAAATAGCGGGACGTGCCAGACGAAACCCATCGCAAACATCACGACGAACGCAGCGGCGCCCGACAGAATAAATCGATTCCAGTTCATTGGAGTTCCCCCTTGCTCGTTATTGCAGTTACCCGGGAACGGGGAAGGTAAGGCCCAATTTCAGCTCCCCAGAGAATAGGGAGGGTGAGGCCAATTTCGTCCTTTCGGCGCGGATTTTCAACCTATCTTAGACCCGAATATCCCCGCGGCCAATGAGAAGGATACCGGCCGGATTTGTGTGAACATCCTGTTCGGAACGCATCTGGTATTGTTGCTTCGCCGGCACCCGGTGGATTTCCAATTTGGCTTTGTGGTAGGAGGGGCCAATTGGGAGGGTACCCGCGGCCCCTTCCCTCCGTTGCGCTCAGGCAAGGCGCAGGCTTGCCCACTCAACGCAATCGTCGACCAGGGCGGGAGATCAGATATGGCAATAAATGTGGCGAAGTTTTTGGACGTGGCCGATGGGCTGCAAGCCAACCAGTTCTCGGTGGGCTCGCACAGTGAAATCAACTCGTTTGACGATCTTGACCCGATCTACAGGCAACTCATTGACGAACCGGTGCCCGCGTCCTTCGCGGTGCTGGGCTCCGACGGGCGGCCCAACCTGACGCCGATGTGGTTCGATTACGAGGGCTCGACGGTGCTGATCAATGTTGCCTCGCACCGCAAGAAGGTCGAATGGATCCGCGAGCACCCGCGGCTGACGATTCTGCTCATTAATCCGGCGAATATGTACCATTGGATGAGCATAAAGTGCACGGTCAAGCACGAGCTCTCCGAGGACGATTCCGAGGAAGGGGCGCGGGTCACCGCCCAGGTTGACAAGGTCTGGACAAAGTACACTGGCAATGTGCCGCCCTATGGCCTGCGCGATCCGTCCCGCGACGAGCGCCGTGTGCTCTTCGAATGCCCGGTGGACAAGATCGCCACCTTTGGCAAGCCCTAGCCGCTCTTTTATTTAGGAAACTGTACAACTTCAATTGGGGGACCGTACAACGCAGTGGAGGACCTATGAGACCGACTCCCGCAGAACGGAGTGCCGCGGGAAAGCAAAAAACCGCCGACCCTCTTGAGCTGGCGAATCGCCTCGCGCCGGTGATCGAGGCCGGGGCCGCCGAATCTGAAGCGCGGCGCGAGCTTACTCCCGCCATTTTCGACGCCCTGCTGGAGGCCGGGTTTTACCGGCTGCTGCTGCCACGATCGGTGGGTGGGTACGAACTGACGCCATCCCGGTTTTCCGAAGTTCTCGAGCGGATCGCCATGGCCGACGGCAGCACCGCCTGGTGTCTGGGGCAGGCCGGAGGCTGCGCCATGGCGGCGGGACATTTGCCGCCCCAGATAGCACAGGAGATTTTTGCCCCCCGGCGCACGGTGCTGGCCTGGGGCGCCGGCCCCAGCGGCCAGGCGTTGAGCGTGGAAGGCGGCTACGAAGTCAGCGGCACCTGGATGTTCGCCAGCGGCGGACGGCAGGCGGACTGGCTGGGGGCGCATGTGCCCTTGTGCGAGCCGGATGGCACGCCACGGCGGGCGGAAGGTGGAAAGCCGCTGGTGCGCACCATGCTCTTTCCGGCGCATGAGGCGCAATTTTCGGATGTCTGGCATGTGGTGGGACTAAGGGCCACCGGCAGCGACAACTACTCGGTCAATCATCTGTTCGTTCCGGGGGAGCGCAGCTTCGTGTTGGACGGAGAGGCCGACCCCTCGCAGACAGGAGTGCTTTACCGCTTTCCCATCACGCTGGTGTACGCGGGGGGGTTTGCGGGAGTTGCCTTGGGCCTGGCCCGTGGCATGTTTGACGCGCTGATCGAACTGGCCAAGAACAAAGTGCCACATAAACAGACCAAGACCCTGCGCGACAACAGTTTCATCCAGGTGCAGGTGGCCCTGGCGGAAGCCAAGCTGGGCTCCGCCCGCATATACCTCCTGCGCACGCTGGAGGAGGTTCAGGCGGAGGTGCAGGCATCCGATGGGCGCGGGCTTAGCGCCGGGCAAAGGATGCGCATCCGGCTGGCCACAACCTATGGCATCCACCAGGCCAAGGAGGCCGCCGACATCGCCTATCGCGCGGCTGGCTCGACGGCGATTTTCGAGCACGACAGGTTCGAGCGGCGCTTCCGCGACCTGCACGCGGTGACCCAACAGATTCAGGCGCGCCATACCCAACTGGAACTCGTGGGCCAGTATCTGCTGGGGGTTACCACCGAGCCCGGCAACTACTGAAAAGCAACTCGCCCGGCCAATCCTTTGAGGGGAAATCCATGGAACTGCAATTCATCGATCACTTCACCCTGAGCGTGCGGCCCCACGAGCTGGAGCCGCTGCGCGCCTTCTACACGGAGACCTTTGGCCTGGAAGAAGGGGCACGGCCCGACTTCAAATTTCCCGGCCACTGGCTCTATCTGGGCGGGCGGCCGGTGGTGCATCTGGCGGCGAACTTGCCCGAGGAGTTCGAGGTGCCCGACGGTAGCATGGCGACCGGCAAGTTCAACCATGTCTCGTTCCGCTGCAAGAATGTGGAGAAGACCCGCGAGCGGCTCAAGCAGCAGGGGTTGAAATTCCGCGAGGCGCCGGTGCCGGGGTTTCCGCTGCACCAGATTTTCCTGCACGATCCGGCGGGCCTGATGATCGAGTTGACCTTCGACGTGCCCGAATAGGCAGGCTGGATGGCGGCCCAATTTCGCGGCCGGCTCAGCCGTGGCGCCGCTCGAAATCCTCCATGAAGCCGGCCAGGACTTCCGCCCCTTGCATGGGCATGGCGTTGTACATGGAGGCTCTCACGTCCTCCCGCATGGGTGGGCTTTTCATGCCATGCAGGCCCTGCGCCTCGGCTTCGGCGAAGAACATTGCCAGCAATTCCCCATTGGGCACGGCAAAGGTGTAGTTCTGGTGCGAGCGGTCTTCCGGCCGGGCATGGCCCTGGTAGAAATCCGAACTGTCGATGACCCCGTACAGGCGCTCGGCCTTGCGCGCATTGCGCTCTTCCATCGCTTTGGGCCCGCCCTCCCGCTTGGTCCAATCCAACACCAGCCGATTCACGTAGATGCCGAACACGTTGGGCGTGCTGGGCATGGAGTCGGTCTCGGCAAGCACCGTATAGTCGAGCTGCCTGGCGATGTGCGGGCTGGCGTGACCCAGTAGATCCTCGCGTATGATAATCGCCGCCAGGCCGGGAGGTCCCAGGTTCTTTTGCAGCCCCGCGTAGAGCAGCCCGAATTGGGTGACGTCGATGGGCCGCGAGAGAATTTCGGAGGTGGCATCGCCGATCAGGGGCATGGGCAGCGGGCTGGGGAAACCGTTCCAGCGCGTGCCCATCATGGTGTTGTTGGTGGTGATGTGCAGGTAGGCCGCATCGCCGTCCACCAGCGTGGGGTCCAGGCTGGGGATATGGTCGAATCCGGTTTCCTCGCTGCTGGTGATCACGTCCACCTTGCCGAAACGCCGCGCCTCCTTGATGGCCCAGGTGGAGAAAAACCCGGTATTGCAATAGAGCGCTTTGTTTTGCGGATGCAGGCCCAATAAATTCATGGCCACCGAATTGAACTGCATGCCGCCCCCGCCGTGGGACCAGAGCACCCGGTAATTGTCCGGGAGTTCCATCATTTCCCGGAACAGCGTCTTGGCCGAGGCGATAATTTCCTGGAATTCATCGCTGCGGTGATTCATCTCGATAATCGACATGCCCCGTCCCTGGTAATCCCTCATCTCCGCCTGTATCTGCTCCATCACCGGCACGGGCAACATGGACGGCCCCGCGCCAAAATTGAACACCTGGTTGCTCATCAAGCTCCCTCTCAATATGGGTGGTGAATGTACCGGGAGTGCCGGCCGGCCTCCCGCCGCCACAGTAGCAGAATGCGGGGAGAGGCGACAAACTTCACCGGCCAATTCGGCCCTGAAATGTGAAAATATTTGGGCGGACCGTCGGCACGCCACCCCCTGGGCAAGCCGTCACGGTTCCGCCCCCTGGGCGCGCCGTCACGGTTCCGCCCCCTGGGCGGAGGTGGGCGGGATCGGGTACACTAGCCCTGACGATCCACCATCCAATCCGAATTATACTAAGGAGCAGGTATGAGCGAACAGTCGGTTTCCACCTTGCAGATCGACAATGCGCGCACGCGGGTCAGTGAGTCGCGCTTCGCCCCCGGCGCGGCCACCGGCCATCACCGTCACGAGCACGACTACGTGGTGGTGCCGCTGACCACGGGGCGGCTGAAGCTGGTGGAGCCGGACGGAAGCGAGAGCTTCGCCGAGCTGACCGCCGGAGTGCCCTACTTCCGCAAGGCGGGGGTCGAGCACAACGTCATCAACGCCAACGGCTTCGAGTTCGTGTTCGTGGAAATCGAGTTCAAGTGAAATGAGCCACGGTGGAATGCCAGGACTGTCATAAGCCCACGTTCAGGTGCAAGGGATGCGGCGCCGTGGGCTGCAAGTCCAAACCCGGCAGTTGCCCCCATAGCGCCTTCCACCCCTGGGTGGACAAATGCCTGATATGCGGCGGCTACGATAGCGAACCGGCCAACTAGCCCGCTCCGGCGGGGCGGGAGCAGCCATTGACCTGCTTTCATGGCAAATGATAGTCTTCCCTTTATTACTTGAGGCAAAGATGAATGAAAATAATGACTCAAAAATACCCGCAATCGAATGCAGGTCCAACGGACCGTATATTGTCGCCGGTACGCCAAAGCTCAGGAATTCGAAATCCGAGGAAATTTCCACAAAGAAAATCTATGCGCTCTGCCGGTGCGGCGGCTCTGCCAACAAGCCATTCTGCGATGGCACGCACAGCAGGATTGGTTTTTCCGGTGCGAGGCTGAAGGAAGACGAGGACGATGGGCAGGAAAAGTATGCTGGTCAGCGAATCACCATCCTCGACAATCGTGGCATCTGCGCCCATTCGGGATTTTGTACGGACAAGTTATCGGAAGTCTTCAAGCTGGGAAAAGAACCGTGGATTGATCCGGATGGGGCGGAGGCGGAAGCCATTGCCAATGCGGTGCGGGGATGTCCTTCCGGTGCGCTCAATTATGAAATAGACGGTGTCGAGCGAGACAGTCCGGCACAAGAGCCAATGATCACGGTTTCCGAGAACGGTCCCTACCACGTTGTGGGCGGCCTCGACCTTAATGATGAAGTTACGGGTCAGCAGCCACGATCCAGCGCAAAATATTCACTCTGCCGCTGCGGCCAATCCAAAAATAAGCCGTTCTGCGACGGCGAGCACTGGAATGTTAATTTCCAAGACGACAAAAACTGAATTTACTTCCTCTCCGGCCCACACACTACAGCTAATTTTTCCCCCAATCCCCATCAGCACACAGAAGCGCACACGCACCCCCTACCTCCTGGCCAGCGCTTCCTGCAGGGCGGCGCGCATGACCTCCAGGGGCGCCTCGCGCTCCGTCCAGAAGCGGAAGGCCAGCCAGCCCTGATGGAGCAGCATACCCATGCCGTTGGCGTGGGGCAGGTCCAGGGCGGCGGCCTGAGCCAGCAGGGGCGTTTCGGGCGGGGTGTAGACGATGTCGAGCAGCGCCTCGCGCACCCCCACCCGCGCCAACTCTACCGGGGATGCCCCGTCCCCCATGCCCACCGTGGTGGCATTGACAAGCAGGTGCGGCGCGCTGTCCGGCGCCTCTTCCAGTCCCGAAGCCCGCAGTTCGGCGCCGGGATAGAGGTCGCGGCAGTCGGCGGCCAGGGCCTCGGCCTTCTCCGGAGTGCGGTTGGCGATGTGCAGGGCGGCCAGGCCCTTTTCCAGCAGAGAGATGGCGATGCCCCGCGCCGCCCCGCCCGCACCCAGCAGCAGCGCCCGCTTGCCTTCGGGTTGCCAGGCCAGATCGTGGGCCAGGGAGAGCAAGAAGCCCTCGCCGTCCGTGTTGGTGCCGCTCATGCGGCCGTTCTCGCAGCGCACGGTGTTCACCGCGCCAATGGCCCGCGCTTCGGGGGTGATCTCGTCCAGCAGGGGCAAGATGGCCAGCTTGTGGGGGACGGTCAGGTTGAAGCCGGCCACGCCCGCGGCGGCCAGGCCCCGCGCCACCTTGGGCAGTTGCCGTGGCTGCACCGGAAAGGGTACGTAGACTGCGTTCAGGCCCAGGGCCGCGAAGGCGGCATTCTGCATGGCGGGAGAAAGGCTGGAGGTCACCGGATGGCCCAGGATGCCGTAGAGCCGGGTTTTCCCGTCCACGGAAACGGCCGCGCTCACTCCTCCTCTCCGAACTTGTCCGTGATCAGGCGCTGGATTTCTTCGATGGCCGCATCCTCGTCCTGCCCTTCCACGGACAGGGTGAGCTCGGTGTCCTTGGCGCCGGCCAACATCAGGATATCCGTGATGCTTTTGGCGTCGGCTAGTTCGCCGCCCTTGTTAAGGATGATCTTGGAGTCGAATTGATGTGAAAGCTGCACCAGCTTCGCTGCCGCCCGGGCGTGCATGCCCAGCTTGTTGATGATGGTCACTTTGGCGGTTTTCATGGAAAGCGGTCCGGCTTATGTTGCGGAGCACAGCCCCGGCGCTGCGGGTACGGGCTTCACTTGTTCTCAACAACGGCAGTTTCAGGATAACGCTCCCGGCGCGGCGCCTGCAATTGCCCCCGTGGGCCGGCAGCAGCCCCAGCAGGCAGACAATCTATTCCTCGGGCAAGATACCGCGGTGCCGCACGCAGTTACTATGCCAGGGGCATATACTGTGCCTTGGGGGCCGCGCCTGCTGTAGCAATTTAGCTACACCTGGGGCGATTTTCCGGAAATATGCCCGTGCATGTCGCCTATCGGCCCATGGCCCGCCGCAGATCCTCCACTTTGTCCACGTTTTCCCAGCGAAATTCAGGCAGTTCCCGCCCGAAATGCCCATAGGCCGCGGTCTTCTTGTAGATAGGCCGCAACATGTCCAGGGTTTCGATGATTTCCGCCGGCTTGAGCTTGAAGATCTCCCGCACCAGAGCCGCGATCCGGTTATCCTCAATAATTCCAGTCCCATAGGTATCCACCGTGATGGATACCGGCTCCGCGAATCCGATGGCGTAGGCCAACTGCACCTCGCAGCGCGTGGCTAGCCCTGCGGCCACCACGTTCTTCGCCACGTAGCGGGCCACGTAAGCGGCGGAGCGGTCCACCTTGGAGGGGTCCTTGCCGGAAAAAGCCCCACCGCCGTGCCGGCCCATGCCCCCATAGGTGTCCACGATGATCTTGCGGCCGGTCACGCCGGCATCGCCGTGGGGGCCGCCGATGACGAAGCGGCCGGTGGGGTTGATCAGATAGCGGGTCTTGTCGTTCAGGTATTGGCTGGGAATGATGGGCCGGATCACCTGATCGATGATGTCCTTCACCAATTCCGGATGATCCACGTCCGCCGTGTGCTGGGAGGAGACCACCACCGTATCCACCTCAACCGGTTTGCCGTCGGCGTAGCGCATGGTGACCTGGGACTTTCCGTCCGGCCCGAGATAGGGAATTTCGCCCGAGCGGCGAACGGCGGTAAGGCGTTCCACCAGGCGGTGTGCGAGGAAAATCGGTAATGGCATCAACTCCTTGGTCTCGTCGCAGGCAAATCCGAACATCAGGCCCTGATCCCCCGCCCCTTGCTCCTTGTGCAGTCCACGTCCCGCATCCACGCCCTGAGCGATATCCGGTGACTGCTTGCCGATGGCCACCACCACGCCGCAAGTGCGGTAGTCGAATCCCAGCAAACTGCTGTCATAGCCGATGGATTTTATTGTGGAACGAACAATATCCTGATAGTCGATATTCGCCGTGCTGGTGATTTCTCCCGCCAGCACCACCAGACCGGTGGTGGTAAGGGTCTCGCAGGCGACCCGGCAGTGAGGGTCTTCTTTAATGAGTGCGTCCAGAATGGCGTCCGAAATCTGATCGCACATCTTGTCCGGGTGGCCTTCGGTAACGCTTTCAGAGGTGAACAACGACTCATTCATTATTTAATATTCCTTAAGTAATTGATACTATAGTTTTTATTAGAATTTTGAAACTATTCTCGACGCGCGGATTCCGGTACAAGTAATGAACGATTTACGTATATTCTCGTTAAACATTAGATAATAGTGAAAAACCAAATTATTTTCATCCTCAATCTGAACTCCAGCTTATTTCCATTTTCCGTCTCCGATGCTTGTTTCATCCTTCGCGCAGGGAGATAATCGCCTGAAAGAACAGGAGGAACCGCCCCACCGGACAGGGAGGGTTCAAGCCTCACAGGCGCACCGCGCCGCCACTGGGGGCGGCCCCCGCATTATCAACGGAATTGTGGATGCCAGGAAGGCACCGACTTTGCTACATGATGGGATATACCGTTGCAAGGTACAATTTATGTTAGGGCTGGGATCGGATAATATCCCCGTGAAACCTAGGACATGAGGCATCAATGATCAAGAAAGCATTGCAGTCGAGTGCATTGGCTTTGGCCGTCCTGCTGCTGGGGCAGATCGCATTCGCCCAGAGCGGGGAAATCGTAGCCAGCCTGGACCGTCTGGAAGGCCGGGCACAGGTGCTCGTGGCCGAGACCAACCGCAGGATCACGGGCCGCAACGGCCTGTTGCTGAAGGCTGGCGACACGGTCATCACACGGGAAAAATCCCGGGTCACGATCAAGTTCCGGGACGGCTCGGAAGTGCGGCTGTTTCCCAAATCCGAGTTCGTCATTCAAGCCAGCAAGGAAAGCCGCAGCAAGCGACGCGCCTTTACTTACCGGCTGTTCCTGAAGTTGGGTTCGATCTGGGGGCAGTTCGTGCCGCAGAGGCGGGTGGCCACGATCGGCATGCCCACGGCGACAATTGGCATTAAGGGAACCACCCTGCGTGCGGTACAGCGGGACGGCAAAGGCCGCGTGGCCCTTACGGAAGGACGCGTGGAAGTCACCAATGACAGCAGCAAGGTCGAGCTCTTGCCCGGCAAGCGTCTGACCAATTTCACGTTGACCGACGATCTGACCAAGAAGGTGGAGGACATCCCCTTCAAGGTGGACATCAAGTCGGAAAAGCGCGAACTGAGCTTCCCGCAGAACCAGCCCGAAGAGGTGTTCGTCTCTCTGCAACTGATCAACATCAGGTCCGGCGCGGAGGTGCACAGGGCCGGTAAAGTCTACTTCCGCAGTAACTATGGCCGCATCGCCTACCCGCCCGTGTCCGTACTCAATCAGCGTGGCTTCACCCGCGTACCGCTCGTGATATCTCCTCCGCAGCCGAGCGACGACGATCTGCAGGGCAACGTGTACGTGTGGGCGCTGATTGACGAGGAATCCGCGGACGACACAGTGGAAGGGAAGATTCTGTTCAGAGTTCCCATCCGCAGTGGAAAGGAAAGAATCCGCATCGAATCGAAGACTGGCGAAAGCAAGCGCGTTCGATAAGGGACCCGCGGCGGCCGGCCCAGGCCGTGACGCCCTTTCCCAGCAAATAAGCAAGCCCCGGCGGCCTTGGCTGCCGGGGCCTCTTGCTTTCGTGCTGTATTCCTGATCTGGAGATAACGGCAAAGGCCGGCTAATCGCCCGCCGCGATTTCCGGGGAAGTTCTTTTTCTCCAATTCGGGAAGGGCACCTGCCCACCGTAGATGCGTTGCTTTTCCGCCGCGGCCTTCTCTCCATCGTAGATCGCGGAGCGGGATGTTGCGACGGACTTCATGGCGCACAACTGATCGCGCACCTTGAAATAGCGGCGCAGCGCAAGCTGTTCCTGCTCGCTCCCGGTGGCCTGCTTGGCCTCGCGCCACAGCGTATCCTTGTAGCTCTCCTTGATCATGGCGATCTCGTACTGCAACGCGCTCTCGAACTGTGGGATTTCCGCGCCGCGCCGCAGGGCCTCGAATCTGCGCGGCGTCTCCATCACGAGGACGCGGATCACCGGCGCCACGTCCGGAAGGCGTTCAGCCAGTTGTTCCGCGTTCATCCCCTCCAACTCCTGATCGGTCAGCGAGAGTAGCCTTTCCAGCAGCCGCCGCAAGTCCGCATCGGCAAGTTCCTCCGGCCGTAGCAGCTCTTTGGCCATTGCCGTCAGCCCCGGCTGGTGCATCAGAATCGCCAGCGCCATCTGCTGGTGGCGGACATCGCGGGAGGTGAGATCAGCCGTTACCGCCACGGAAGGGGTCTGGCCCTGAGCCTTATCCGCAGGACGGATCATGCGGGCTATGGCGTCCGCCCGCACCCCCAGCAGATCGGCCAGATAGCGCAGGGTCATGTCCCGAGCCGCTTCCCCGCGAATGCCCGCCAGCAGCGGCACCAGCTCCCGCATGGCGCGCTCCTTGCCGGCGGGGGAATTGCCGTGGGTTTGCAGGGTGTTCCAGACCAGGTACTCCAGGATAGGCACGGCGGCACTAAGCCGCTCCGCCAGGGCCTCCTGCCCGTAGCGCAACAGAAAGTCGTCGGGATCGAGGCCATCAGGCAGGGTCGCCACGCGGGCCTCCAGGCCCCGGTTGAAAAACAGGGGCGCGCTGCGCATGGCGGCCTTGCTCCCCGCCTGATCGCCATCGAACACGAGCACCACCTGCCGCACGTAGCGCTCCAGCACTTCCAGGTGATCCGCGGTGAGGGCGGTGCCGCAGGTGGCGACGGCCTCGGGGATGCCGTGCATGTGCATGCGGATTACATCCAGGTACCCTTCCACCAACACCGCGCGGTGGCTGGTGCGCATGGCCTCCATTCCCTCCGCCAGCCCGTACAGCACCCGTCCCTTTTTGTACAACCTTGTCTCCGGCGTGTTCAGGTATTTGGGGCTGTCCTGATCGCTGATGGCGCGCCCGCCAAAAGCGATGCAGCCTCCGCGGGCTTCCCGGATCGGAAAGACCACGCGTTTGCGCAGCATATCGTAGGGATTGCCGCTCTTGCCCTTGCGTACCAACCCGGATTGAAGCTGATCGTCCAGGGAGAAGCCCTTGGGGGACAGGTGATCCACCAGCCCCTGCCAGCCGTCACGGGCGAAGCCCAGCCCGAAGGCACTCCAGGCATCCTCTTCCAGGGAGCGCCCGCGCAGGTACATACGCGCCGCCTCACCTTCCGGCCGGTTCATGAGCAGATCATGATAATAGCTCCGGGCATCCTCCAGCACGGAGAGGGCACGCTCCCCGGGCGGCCGCCTGCCGCCGGTTTCGATTTTCATCCCGGTCCGCTGGGCAAGAGCGCCGATGGCCTCGGGAAAGGACATGCGCTCGTGGGCCATCAGAAAATCCACCACGCTGCCACCTTCGCCGCAGCCAAAGCAGTGGTACATGCCCCGCTGGGGGTTGACCATGAACGATGGGGTCTTTTCGGAATGAAAAGGGCAGAGGCCCTTGAAGTTGGATCCGCTGGGAGTAAGAGAAACCTTTTCGCCGATAATCTGAACGATATCGGCTCGCCGCTTTACCTCCGCGACGGTCTCGCGTGAGATCGCCATCGCATTCCTCCCTGGAACGCGCCACGGCCATGCTGGCCGGACTTCCATGTCCTGTGATCGGATGTCGCCTTGCACCCGCGATCCATTCGCGGAAGGCCAGAATCCGTCTTGCTCTTCCTGATTAATTGACCCGCCGGCTTCTGTCAAACCCGAATTGCACTATTGTTATAGCGGGTTGAAATTATTACCCTTTCTGGCCAGGCGTACGGGAGCAATTCCAGGCCGGACGCGAGGCCGCGCAGACCCCGCCCCGCGGTCACTGAATATGTTGCAGATAGACCGGCTTGCCCCGGCGCAGATAGCTGATAATCTTGGCTTCCGTGCGCTCGATGGGCTGTCGCACCCTGCGCAGCACGATCTGATAGGGCACGGTCTTATTTTGCGGAATCTGAAAGTTCACGTCGTTCCGGCCATTGTTGTAGCCGTGATAGGCCTTAATGGCCGGCAGCGCCCAAGTGGCCAACTGAGAGTCGTTGAGCAGATTTCCCATGTAGCTGTGGCCCTCTTGAATCGATTGGCCGTTGGCATAGGTCACGCCCTTGAGGCGGA
Organism: SAR324 cluster bacterium; assembly: GCA_027297205.1. GTDB lineage: Bacteria > SAR324 > SAR324 > SAR324 > JACQKK01 > JAPUIH01. The sequence continues at coordinate 17,281 of JAPUIH010000061.1, forward strand.
TCCAGCCCACCTGGTCGGCGTCTCCGAAGCGGTTCATCACCTCCCCGGTGAGCACATAGAGCTTTTCTCCGCTGGGCTTGTTGGTGATGAAATAGCCCCCGCGCGTGGGCGTCACGGACAGCTCCGCCGGCGCGCCCGATTTCACATCGAATCCACTGGCGGCGCCGGGTTGGTTTATCAAGGCTGCGCCCCAGCCCGCGGAGATCAGCATCACCAGTAGGACGGCAGCGATCAATAACCAGAATGTGCGGTTTTCCTTGTGTGGATGGTACTCATGCTGTTCGGGCACCGGCTCGGTATCCCGAGGCTCGCCTTCGGGCGCCAGGGCGGGCAGGTTGGGGTCCGGTTCGGAAGGCTCCGCCTGTTCCGCCGGATCTTCGTCCAGGGGAGGAAGATCCGCGAAATTGCCGGAGGCATTCATTACTGGTTCCTCCGGGCCGTCAAACGGTGGCGCCATGGGAGGCGTCACTTCCTGATCTTCATCCGGTGTAACCCCGGTGAACTGTTCTTCCTCCCCGCCCAGCGGCGGCAGCCCCGCCTCCGTGCCTTCTGGCGTGACACGCTCCTCCAGGGAGGGCGGCTTGAGGAAGAAATTGTGCTTTTGGCTGTCGGGGATGGAACCACTGCTCGGAGGCGGTCTCACCGCACCGTCCTCCGCAAAGGATACTGCTTCCAAATACGCCTGATCAGATTCGGACCCAACGCTCCCGGATTTGCTGGGGGATTCCAGGGATGTGGGGTCCTCGCGCCCACCGGTCTCTGCACCGCCCGTAGCGGCCACGCCGGCGTTTACCTGCAAATCGTCGAACATGCTGGACACGCGCGCTTCGTCCGGAACCGGCATCTCACTGCCCTGAGCGGCCTGCTTTCCCGCCGCATCGCCGGGAGCCTGAATTTCCGGGACGAGCGCCTCTTGCGGAGGTAGGGGGGCTGGCGCCTGGGTATCGGGCGCTACGAACATATGACCGCAATTGGTGCATTTTAGCTTCAGGCCCGGCCTGCTCAACTGTGCTTCCGGAACCTTATAGCGGGCATTGCAACTCTCGCAGCTTACCAGTACCGTGCCGTCCCCCTCCCCGTTGCCCCCACTCCCGGAGGCGGTGTCTGTCATCAATTCGGCTTTGGCGTCCTCCTGAGGATCGATATAAATTGGCGCATTGCACTTTCTGCACTTAATGAAGGTCTTGCGATCAGGAATCCTTTCCAGATTAAGACGGTATTTAGTGTTGCAGGAATGACATTGGATGAGCATTGGTCTTGCATCCTTTCAATTGGAACACCGTCCACTAGGTATCAGAGACGCTTGATTTCCCTGAGTCCGCGCAACCACCTCCAATTAAAAATCCAGCATAAAAAAAGTCAACCGCTTTGTCTCCTGGCTTGTTCCCTGCATTGCGAAGAAAAATTGTGGAATTTTCACCTTTGTCTCCGCCTTTTCAAAGATAGAGAAAAAATGGAGCAAATGGTAGTATTTCTAAAATAAAACCAGTGAAATAGATGGGCGTCCGAATTTCATTTCGCATACTGCTGGGAGCCTTGCTGTTGCTCTGGGCTGGAGAGGCGACCTCCCCGGCGGAGCAGGCGCACCCGTGGGCCATCGCCGCGCTGCCGGGCCTGATCGCGCAAAGCGCCGCCCCGCAGGCTCCCTCCGAGGCGCCGCCGGACGGCTCGCGCGAATCAGGTGTTCCCCAGGAAAATACACCCTTTCAACCGGCGCAGCCGGATCAGGCACCACCCGCGGGCGAGGCCGGGTCATCCCCGGCAGCTCAGCAGGGCCAAGCTACGCCCGCCGCAATGACACCCCAGGGACCCGTCGGACCTGCTGTAGCGCCGGAAGCGCCCGAGGCCCAGCAGGCCGGTGCCGAGCGCATGGGAGATGGTGACTGGAAACGCGGTGCCCTGGAAGGCCTTTATCCGGACCAGCCAATTACTATCAGAGTCGCCGTGCTCAACGCTTCGGGGAAGGCCGGCCGGGCGGGCATGGTCGCCTTTCTGCTGGAAGAATACCGAGGTAAGGAACTCGCGCGCAAACTTGGCAAGAAAATTGCCGTGGTGAATCTGTCCAATCTGGGCGGCAGCGCCCAGCGGGATTCAGTGATATACTACCGCCCTGGATTTCTGCGCGCCGCACTAATAATGGCGAAAGTGATCCCCGGAAAGCAGTTCGTGACGCCCATGCCTGCCAGTCTGCGAGGCAAGATTGGCGTCGATGTGGAAATTCGGCTTGGGCTGGAATCGCCCTGAACTTTATTGAGCTAGGGATGGCTATGAAGTTTCTGACACGCTTGCGAAAACTTGCTCTGCTGCTTGCTGCCACCGGATGGGCGGCCACGGCTTTTTCCGCGCCCCAATACACGGACAAGGAAAACGCCCTCAACCTTGCCGAGGCCCTGGACAAGGGCATTTACCGCAACAACCTGATCACTTCGACTTTCATTCAAAGCGTCGGCAAGGGCCGCTACTTTATCAAAGTCATTCTGGACAATGGCGCGGAACATAACTGGGATCTGCGCCAAGTGCGGGCGCGCAGCAAAAACGAATCACTGGTGCTGCGCAAAAACCAGGCATTGCTGTTTCCCTCCGAGGACAGCAACGACTTCGCCATCCTGGCCAAGTCGGCCTTCTCCCGCACCGCGTTGCGGGCCAAGGTGTATACGAAGCGCTTCGGGGATTCCGATGTGCTGGCCGGCCAGGAGATTAATTTCGGAATCCACCGTTTCAATCTGGTGGATTTGCTGAGGCTGAAGCCAGGCAGGGATGAGCAGGGTTATCCCCATCACTACGTGCTGGACCTGGAAAACGGTCAGCGCGAACTGTTGAGTTATCTGGATGCCTACCACGCCATGGCCCGCAAGGCCTTGATCGCGGATCCGGCCAGCGTGACACCCGTATTGCGATCCCCTTACCGCATCCGCAGCGTCAAGCCCATCGCACTGGGGGAAATGGGACCCACCGGCACGGGCAGCTTCGGTGTGGAAATGACCTTCGACCGCGCGGTGGCGCTGCAGCCGGGGCATTTTCCCTTCCGCTTCCGCGAAAACGGCAATGGCAAGAGCGGGGCCCATCCCAGGTTCGTAGTGGAAATCACGGCGCCCAACGCCGTGATGGAGCAAAGCGTCGGCAAGATCGAGACCCTGGAGTTCCTGCGCAACATCCACGTGGTATCCGATAGCGAAAATCCGGTGCGGCTGCTGCTGCGCGCCGCCATCAGTCCGGAAGTGATGAATTTCCCGCCCCAGGTGGAGGTGCTCGGCTCCACGGTACTGGTTTCCTTTAAGAAGGTCGTCGACCAGAGCGTGTTCGATCAGCAGGAACTGGCCAAGCAGGACCTGCTGCTGCGGCAGGACCGTCTGCTGCATCGCGAGTTGTCGCCGGAAGAGGTGCGAACGCGCAACGTCTACGAGGAGCGGTTGCGCGAAGGCGACACCCTGGTGCATCAGGCCCGCAAGGCCACGCCTTTCGCCAAGCGATTCTCCCTGCTTTCCAAGGCGGCCGGCGCCTATCAGGAAGCCGCGGCCAACTCCTCTACCGATGGCTTGCTCGCAGAAGCCCTGCGCAAGCGCAACGTCGTGATGGTGAAAATGCCCGTGCTGGTAATCACCCACGCAGAGCATGCCTTGCGGCAGCGGAGTCTGAGAGACCCTGGGGAATTGCGGCGTCTACTGGAGGAGGCCGCCCTGCTGACCCGGGACAAGCAACTGCTGCAAACCATCCGCAGGCTGCTCACACATCCCAAGCTGTAGCATCCATCCCCCGGTGCGCGCATTTCTTGCGCGAGCCGGTCTGTTGCCAGAACCAGCCAAGTAAGCACAGGCGCCCGGTGCGTGTTCGTGCCGCGAACATACCGGTGTGGTGCGGGGCGGGAAACTGCGGGTTGAGAGCCCTTTCAATTTTCATCAGAAAACGATACCCTTTTCATTATGCATATTGTGGTGCCGTGCACCGCCCAGGGAACCTGAATAAGGAAGCACGAGTTTGAAAGCTGTCGGATATACCTGCCTCAATACCATGAGCCAGCAACCGAAGAACTTCACGCTGGCGGTACAGGAAAAAGTGGTCAGGAATTATATCAAGTCCCAAGGCTGGGAGCAGGGCAAGATTTACCGGGAGGTAATCTCCTCGGGCGACTCCCAGGGTCAGCCTACCCTGGATCAGATCATCGCCGATTCGGGATCGGGAAAATTCGAACTGCTGGTGGTGGCACGGCTGGACCGGCTGACCCGCAATATCCGCAAGCTGAACACCCTTATTTCCACCGTGTGCATGCAGAACGGCGTAGGGCTGATATCCATCGAAGAAGGGCTGAACACCCATTCGGACAGTGGCGAGCTGGTTTTGAAGATTATCGACATCGTCACCAAATGGGACAACAAGCGTATTTCGGACCGCACGCGGGAGATCATCGCGCGCAAGCGAGCCCGGGGGGAGCGGGTGGGCCACGCGCCCTTTGGCTACACCTACCAGAACAAGAAACTGGTGGAGGTGAAGAAGGAACTCGAAACCACCAACCTGATCCGCAAGCAGCGGGAAGTCGGCATGAGCTACCACAAGATCGCAAGATTTCTTAACGACCAGTCGATCGGATCCAAGCGGGGAGGAATCTGGTACGCCGAGACGGTTAAGACCGTTTTTCAGAACTCCCTGCGGGGCGTGCCCATGGGTTGACCCGGGCACGGCGCGCCATCCTGTAATAGCCATCACAGTTAAATCGGCACCTTTGGGGGAGCATGGAGAGTTGTTCGCAGCCTGTCCGTGCACGAGGGCATGCTCGGCTTATATCACGACCGAGGTTTCAGATGAGTGATCGCGCCCGCCGCCTGTTGCTGTTTGTCCTGATGCTTTGCTGGATTCCCCTGCCCGCGCTCGGTCAGTTGCGGGTATCAGCGAATCAGATGGTCGAGACGTGGCAACATGAATGGACCAGGACGGACTTCTCTAAAAAATCAGTGGATCTGTCCGAGATCATGTCCGGAGGCCCGCCCAGGGACGGCATCCCCCCCATAGACAACCCAAAATTCGTAGCACCCTCCGAGGCGGCCCAGTGGCTGGATGCCGAGGAGCCGGTGCTGGTGTATCGGCATGGTGGGCAGGTCAAGGCCTATCCCCTGCAAATTCTGATCTGGCACGAGATCGCGAACGATACCGTGGGGGGCAAGCCGGTCGTGCTTACCTTCTGCCCGTTGTGCAACAGCATACTGGTATTCGACCGCAACGTGGACGGGCGCATCCTGGATTTCGGCACGACCGGCAAGCTGCGCAACAGCGACCTGATAATGTGGGACCGGCAGACCGAATCGTGGTGGCAGCAACTGACCGGTGAAGGCATTGTCGGCACCTATACCGGCACGGTGCTGACTTTCCTGCCCTCTGCACTGGTTTCCTTTGCGACCTTCAGGGAGAATTTTCCCAAGGGCATGGTGCTGTCAAAGGAGACGGGGCATAACCGGGACTATGGCAGAAATCCCTACGTGGGATACGACAATATGCGCAACACGCCGTTTCTGATGCGCTCCCCCGTGGATGGCCGTCTCCCGGCAATGGAACGGGTGGTGGCGGTGGAATTCGGGGGCAAGGCCAGGGCCTATCCTTTTCGGGAGTTAATGAAGGCAGGCTTGGTCAACGACACGCTGGGAAGCACTTCCTACGTCGTGATCTTCCGCAAAGGCACCCGCTCGGCCCTGGACGGCAAACGCATCGGCGACTCCAAGGACGTGGGCACCGCCGTGGTATATTCCCGCAGTCTGGACGGTCGGCGCCTCAATTTTGAGCGTAAGGGGGGGGCGGTCGTAGACCGGGAAACAGGCTCTCGCTGGAATATCCTGGGGCGGGCCGTGGCGGGACCGTTGCGCGGGAAGCATCTGAAGACGCTGGTGCACGCCCAGCATTTCGCATTCGCATGGCTGGCGTTCCGGCCGCAATCTGAAATTTGGAAGGCTCCCTAGATCCCACTCCCACTGGCGCCTGCTGCTGGGCTGGCGTCTTGCGGCGCCGCGCCACGAATGGCTACCCTCAGGCGGCGTGGGCTAGAGCTGGACGATGCGCGGCGCCTTCAACTTGGCCTGGGACATCAGCCGTTCCACCAAGCGCTGGGCGTCGGATCGGTTGACCTTGCCTACCCGCACCCGGTACCAGGTTTCCCGGTTGGAGCCCTGAAACTGGTTCAGGTAGGCGTCGAAGCCCTGTTTTTTCAGCTTCAGCATCAGTTCGCGGGCATTCTTGCTGTGCCGGGAGGAAAACACCTGCACGGTGTACTGAGAGCGCCGGGCAGGGCTTGTGGCAGTGCTGCGCAATTTTTCCGCAGGGGCGGACCTGACCTTGGGGGCGGGAGCCGCTTTCACGGTCTGGGAACGGGCGGCGGGCAGTTCTTCCAGCTTGAGTTCTCTTTCGGCCCGCTCAAGCAGGGATTTGGTCTGGCTGCTCACCTGACCGCCATCGGACTTCAGGCCCTCAATGGAATTATCCAGTGCCTTCACTCCCTGGTTGAAGGCCAAAGCGCCTGCATCCGGAGAGGCTTCCTTTTCTTCGGTTGGCGGTATGGATATCGTGGCCACCGTGATCGCACGGGAAGGCGCGCGCATGCCCATTCCGGTCACGATCCCCAGAGAAAACACGACAACGCCCGTGAGGGCCATCAGGCTCACCATGAGCATGATGGTTCTACCTTCCATTTCCAGCCGGTAGGTTTTTCTGCTGCGCGGCGCGATGAGGGGAGAACGCTTGCTTGAGGTCGCCATGGGCCCACCTCCTTGTGAATGAGAGTCCAGCGCCGGCCGTGAGGGAAAGCCTCGCGGCACGGCTACGCCCGCGGGAAAACGGGCAGGAAGTCATCTTGCACGCCAACTCCATGTAAGCGGAAATATGCATTTCCGCCAGGCGGCTTCCATCTCTCAGCATACGGGAACCCCGCATAGTTTTCCAGCGTCATTTGGCCGGGACGCCGGGGGTGTGGTGTCACCTTGGCGCATGCACTGCACCGTGCGCGGTCGCCGCGGCATAGGGGAAAAAACGGAAGAAGTTCAGCCCAAATGGCAAGAAACGCGTATAAATCCGCGCCTGTTCGTTCAATTCAGGGAATCTGCGCCCGCAAACCTCTATTTGGATGCAAGTGAAGATTCAAATGAGGGAAAACATGTCAATTTGGTACGGGAATTGATAGTCTATTATGCAAAGCGTCAGTACGGGAATCGGGCCGCCGAGAAAGCGGAATTCCCTGCTCTGCAAACAGACAGGAGCCCTCATGACCGAAGATACCGCACCGGCCGAATTGGAAGAGGTCGAAGAGCCGCAGGAAGAAATTGAAGGGGCGGACGATGAGTTGTATTCGGTCATTACTCCCGCCTCCTCCGTTGCCAGCGCCATTTCCGCAGCGCGGGGCGAGGAGGTCGATGATAGTTCCCTGCACGAAATCGACTTCATTCACGACGTTCCGTTGCGGTTGAGCGTCGAGATTGGCAATACGCTGCTTTCCGTGAGGGAAATTTTGGCCCTCAACACAGGCAAGGTGATAGAATTTACCAAGGTGGTTGGAGAGCCGATGGACATCACCGTTAGTGGCCGCTTAATGGCCCGCGGGGAAATCGTCGTGGTTAACGAGCGCTATGGGGTGCGCATCAGTGAAGTCACCCGTCCCGACGAGACAGAGACCGCCGCCAAGGAATTAAGCGGCGAGTAGGCGCCGCGTCCGTCCACACGAGATCCCTTATTTTTTCAGGATGTTTGCCGGTCACAAGCCTGGCCGGGGGGCACGCCCGCGGGTGGTGGGCAGCGCCCTCTTCCTCGGGCGTTGCTGGATGGTTCGGCCGATATGGGAGGGCCGGCCGCATCGTTTTAGCCGAAAAGATTGTCCAGCAGATTATCCACGCTGGACTGGTCCATCTTTTGCCAATCCTCGAACTGCATCGACCCGCCGAATTTCTCCGCGAGTTCCGTATCCAGCTTGTCCGCGATTTCCTGAAGGGCGAAGATGTGGCGCTGCAAGGAATCCTGGTCGATCATTTCCAATTCCATGGTGTATTTCAGCACGATGTAGTTCTTGCCGTCCTTCTCCATCATGCCCAGGGATTCCCGGCGCTGCAGCACGTTATAATGGAGCAGATGACGGAACAGGGCCTCTGTCGGCGTGACTCCGGAGAGCAGCACCGAATATATGGACAGATTGTCCAGCGCGGCGTTGATCTTGATCGCGAGCTGCGCCGAACCTCTGCGCCAGGTCATCAGGTCTTTTCTGATATTGCGCGGGTCCACCACATTGGTTTGTTGTAAAAAATTCCAAATCTTCTCATAGAGTGCGTCTGCCTGCGCGTCGCTGTAGACCGCACCTTCATTGGGAAGCGATACTTCAGACATTTACCCCTCCTCTATCCTGGCGGAATCTCCCCGCCCGGACAAAATACTTGTTGCCCCTGTTTAAGTTTATGGATGACTGGCATCCACTGATATTGTACGCCAAGGTTAACATAAATGTTTCATAAGAAATAGATTATTTTTATGAAATCTTCACTCACCCCTCAAGTTAATTTTGACAAAGTATGGGCAGGAAAATTACAGATATGGACGGAACGCATCCTAAAGTGCGCGATCTCCGCGCTTTACCCGGCCTGATTGCATCGGGCCAATTGCCTTCAAACCTGGTGATTCACACAGAGGAGCTGCCCATGAAATTCGGGGTGAACTTAATCAACCGGGGCCCGATGGCCACCCCGGAAAACATGACCCGCTTTGCGCAACGGGCCGAGGCCCTGGGATTCGACTCGCTCACCCTGAGCGATCACATCATCATTCCCAAGGCTATGCCGGACAATTACCCCTACCATCCGCAAGGGGAATTTTCCTGGGAATCCGCGCGGGATTATTACGAACCCCTGTCCACCCTGGCCTATCTGGCGGGGCAGACAGAACGCATCCGGCTGGGAACCAGTGTGCTCATCATATCCTACCGCAACCCGGTGACCACGGCGAAAATGCTGGCTACCATCGACCGGCTCTCCGGCGGCCGCATATTCCTGGGTATAGGCACCGGCTGGTGGGAGGACGAGTACAAGGCGCTGGGCATTCCCGGCCACTTCGCCCAGCGCGGCCCCCGCACGGACGAGTATCTGCGCATCTACAAAACCCTGTGGAGTGAGGAATACCCTGAATTCCAGGGAGAGTTCCATCAGTTCGCCGATGTGGAGTTTTCCCCCAAGCCCAAGCAGGGCGGCATCCCAATCTGGGTAGGTGGCCATACCAAGCGGGCGCTGCGGCGTACGGTGGAACTTGGCGATGCCTGGCATCCGATCGGCCTGCGCCCGCCCGCCAATCTTGATCCTGCCGAGTTGGCGGAGCAGGTGCAGGTGCTGCACGGCATGGCGGAGAAGGCGGGACGGGACCCGGCCTCCATTGAAGTTGCCTTCCGCGCACCCGTGGCTATTAGCGAGGTAGAGAGCAGGCCGTTGATCGGCACCTCCGCGCAGATTGTCGACGATATTCACAGCTATGCGTCCCGGGGCGTGACCCACCTCACTTGTGACATGGTGCAGGACAGTTTCGAGGCGAACCTGGAGCAGATGGAGCGCGTCAAGGAGGAGGTAATCTCCCAGTTCGGCTAGCCGCAATGCGGGAGGGCCGGCGCGGCCGGTTCGAGCGGAGGAGGAGGAGGCGCAGGCGGCGGGATAGCGCCAGATCGCCAGGTCGCTGCTCCCCCCGGCAGCGTTGTTGTGTACCACGAACCCGGCGCTGCCGAAGGCCGTGTCCCGGACAGCGCTAAGCAAGGGCGCGGCGGAGAAGTTGGTACCATCGGAATAGTTGGGCACCTCGTCGTAGGCGGTGTAAAAACAGATCGTGCCTGGGTGGCTGCACCTGTCATCCCGTGGCGCGAACTACACACAACTTAGAGGCAATCGGATCGGGTTCATCTGATTTGCTGTTTTTTCGCTTCTGCCAAATTTGCTTCTACTTGGCGAATATTGGGATGACCCTTGGGCAACGCCCCTCGAAAGATAGCCAGGGCCTCTTCAAAATTCACGATTGCCTTCTGGAAATCCCCTAGTGAAATCCAGGCTTCACCCAAATTGTTGTAGTCAATGGCGGTACTGGGATGCTTTTCCCCCAACACTTCCCGATTTCTGGCCAGGGACTTTTCATAAAACCCGATGGCATTTTGGTATGTTGCCTCAAGGCGTTGCTGGTCAAGCACACGCGCCGAAGTGGGATTCGCAAATACCGCTTGAATAAAGCCTCGAATCTTCGAAACCACTATATTGGCTCCGTGTGATCCCATGGCGGTCTTCCCCATGTACGCCCTGATTTGCTGTGCGGATGATTTCTTTATTTTATTACGTGAAATGGTCTTAAGCGGCAAGCAGGTGGGAACACAGGAACCGGCATCACCAATGTTTCCAGCGTGGGTGCATTGGTGAATTCCGCACCGCACCGACGTTCCACTCCCCCCATTGTCCCGCTGCCCCAATATGCTAGGCTGAGCCCTTCACGTATTTACTGGCGTAAGGGAGGGGAACCCGCCGTGGTAGCCAAGGCCAATAAGAGCACCCAGCGCAAACTGACCGCGATCCTCTGCGCGGACGTGGTGGGTTATTCCCGCCTGATGGGTGACGATGAGGAGGCCACCGTCGAAATCCTGAGCGTCTACTGCCCAAACAGGG